>JAGYIK010000027.1 GCA_018402605.1 Litorivicinus sp.
CTCAGGCGACCCCAACAATGCGCCCAGGGTGCGCACAAAGTGAGCCATGAACAGCTCGGCAAAGGACGCACTCAAACGGCCTCGGTCGTACTCCACAACAATCCGATCCGGGCCGGTGACCGCCAAGGTCAAATCGAACTTGGGACGGGACGGTGGGTGTTCGATGATTTCGTAGGCGAGGTTGGCAAATGATCCGGACCGCGCGATGGAACCGCCGTCCGAGGTGATGAAGGCTTGGAAGGGGGCAACACCGAGCGCACCGACCTCAGGCGTAAGCTGCTGAGCCAACAGGTCGTACGGCAAAAAGCTGTCAGCGATTCCCGTCGCCAAGTCCGCTGTCACCGCATCGAGCAGTTCGAGAACAGAGGCCGTTGGTGAGGCCGTGACACCGAGCACCAGGGTGTTGGCGAAACAGCCAACCATCTCCATCACCTCGGCCAGATTGCGTTGGCTGACCGGATACCCAATCAGGCACGACGCCCCCCGAGAGAGTCGACTTAAGGTGACACCCAAGACCGCTGTGTACAGTGCATGCAGGGTGATTCCACGGCTGCGCAACAGTGTGTGCGCCGCGTCCATCAGATGCTTTGGAATCGCGATCACACCGAGGCCGAGCTCACCCAAGTCGGCATCGCCACCATCGCCAAAGCGGCTCTGTTCAGCCATGGCAAGGGCCAGCTGTTGCAAACGGCGGTTTAACGCCGGTGCGAGCGCTTCTGCATGTTCGTCGGCATGCCACGCGGCCCAGTCACAATACGCTGGGGCCTCGTCGTCGGGTGCCGACAGCGCTGGCGCTTGGCCGGTGTACTGTTCAACCAGCTGGCGGGTCAGGAGACCCAACGACACCTCATCCACGGCATGGTGATGGAAGCACATCGCAACCATGCAGCCGTCGGGATAAGACGCCAATACGCAGCGGGCAGGGCATTCTGTGGCCAGTGCAAACGGCCGCTGTACAAAGGCCAGAGCGCTGGCCAAGGCCTCGTCCCGGGTGCGCAGGGTGTCCATTGCAACGACGGTCGACGCCTCAACCTCGGCCAAACATCCCACCGGGAATCCGTCTCCATCGAGGTCAATGAGGGTGTGCAGGGTGGAGTGGCGTGCGACCAAGTCCACAAAACACTGGGCAAACCGTGTACAATCCAAGGAACCGGTCACATCGAGAATCAGTGGCACGTTGTACGCGCCCTGATCCAGGCCCAACTGCCCAAGGGTCCAAAAACGCTGTTGATTGGCCGATAATTGGACCTGTGTCACCGTATTAGGCATCGAATTTGACCCCTTGACCTTTTCGTAAAGGACTGCGTTTTTGACTGTTCATTTTGTCGCCTTGCTCGATCCGCTGAGCCAACTCAGCCACCGTTGGCGCCATGAAAATATCGCTGGCTGAAAGGCGCACACCCAGATCGGTCGTCAGACGCACCAGCAATCGCATGGCATCGAGGGACGCACCACCCAAGGCAAAAAAGTTGTCATCCAGCCCCACCGCATCACGGCCCAAAATTGCACCCATCGCCTGGCACAGCGTGCGCTGAAGATCGGTCTCGGGCTGGCGCTTCTCGGTCTTGTCATGACCCTGAAGCGAAATCTGTCCAGCCAGCGTGCGTCGATCGAGCTTGCCGCTGGTGGTGTAGGGAAAGGCATCGACTAAGATGTTGGCGTAGGGCCGCATGTAGGAGGGCAGTGACGCGACAGCCGCGGCCTGCATCATCTCGGGTGTGAGTTCGACTCCAGCCTGTGGTTTCGCGAAGCAGATCAGGCGCGTATCGGCTCCGGTTTGATGGGCCACCACGGCCAGCGCCTCGGCACCTGGAAGTTGTGCGCTGAGGGTGGTTTCCACTTCCACCGGCTCAACCCGATAGCCACGAATTTTGACCTGACCGTCTCTGCGACCCAAGAACTCAATCGTTCCATCCACACAACGGCGTACCAGATCGCCCGTCGCATACATCCGCGTCCCCGGCGGCCCATAGGGATCGGCCAGAAAGCGCTCTGCGGTGAGTCCGGGTCGATTCAAGTACCCGCGCGCCAAACACAGCCCCCCTGCGTACAGTTCACCGATGCCGCCCAAGGGCACTGGAGTCATTGCAGCATCGAGCACATGGATGCGGGTGTGATCAATCGCGGTCCCAATCGAGGGCAAATCCGGCCAGCTCTCGGCGTCTGCCGGCAAGGCATGGGCCGTGACCACATGGGTTTCTGTGGGCCCGTAGAAATTGTGGAGACGACTCCCTGGAAATCGCCGATACACGCGCTTCAGCCCATCGGTCACCACCAGTTGTTCACCGGCGGTAAAAATCTCAGACGGCCAATATCCGTCCTCCAGGCCCCCGACGTAATCGGCAAGGACACTCAAGGCCACATAGGGCATGTACACATGATCCACCGCATGGGCCTTCATCAGGTCGTGCACCGCCGCAGGATCCGATCGAACCCCCTCCGGCAACAACACCAAACAATCACCCTGGCTGAGTGAGTTGTAGATCTCCTGTAACGCCGCATCAAACCCGATGCTGGAAAACTGCAGCACCCGCGCCCGTGGGTTCGGCAACAGCGACTGTTTCCAATCCACCAAATTGGCCATTGCCGCATGGGGGAACGCGACCCCCTTGGGCTGTCCGGTCGAGCCGGACGTGTAAAGCAAATACACCAGATTCTCACCGCACACATCCATGCGCGGTGAGGGCAATGCCTCAGGTGGCAGGATCGGTAGGGCTTCAACGTCGATGACCGGGACATCCAACCGCCGGGCGACATCCTGCACCCCGGCCACGGCATCGCCAAACACCAACACTGCCTTGGCACAGGAATCGTTTAGGACGAACTCAATTCGAGACAGGGGGTTTGACACATCCAAGGGCGCGACCGCCACTCCGGCAAAGCCACAAGCCATGATGGCGGCAATCAGCGCTGGGCCCTTTGGCATCACGACCACCACCACCTCGTCAAGATCCAGTCCATCCAGGGCGCGCATGATTGTCAGCGCCTGGCCACTCAGCTCAGCATAGGTCTGGTCGCCCGCAAACCCTGAGATTGCCATGGCCTCGGGATGTGCCCTCGCATACTTCCAGAACCGTTGCGGCAAACTCAGGCTCTCAACCCCCGTTGAGGCCTCGGCCGGCGACACATCCGTGACATGTAACTGACCAAGTGGACAGGCTCCGCTGACTGCAAATTGCAAAACGGTGTTCTGCACACGCTCACCATAGGTCTGCATGTGAGCGGACTCGAAGATGGCATCGTCATATTCAAGCACCAGTGAACTGGGACCATCCAATCGCTCCTGAACGTGCAGCGTCACGGGGAATTTCGGATGCGGCGGATGCATGTCGCAAGGCGTTAACCGCATCCCGGCGAGAGACACCGTGTCCATGGTTCGACGACCGACCGTACACAGCGCTTGAATCAGCGGTGGCCCTCCGTCTGGACTGTCAACACCCATGGCCGACGCATAGTCATCCAGATGCAGATGAGAGGCCTCTTCCGCCTCTCCCAGCGCCAGCTGGCAGTGCTGCAAATACTCGTCCACGGTGAAAACTCGGTGGGTGTCAATGGGCAATGGCTGGGTGGAAAGAAAATAGCCACACAGGGCATCGGCCTGCTGGCCTTGGCCACGGGCTCGCTTGCGCATCGACACCGGCATGCCAACCAGCACCACCCGCTCATGAGCCAGCTGACTCACAAGCAATGCATAGGCGGCAATCCAGATCACCGGCTGACTGACACCGGCTCGAATGGAAATCTGAGCCACAGCGGCGGCCAAGGCAGGGACAGGCGAAAAAGTCCAGGTTCCTGTGGAGGAAGGCCCGGGTTTCCGCGCTGGGAAATCGAGGCGAGTCGGCGCCTGAAGCAACTGCTGGACGCGCTGTTCGAGGCGTTCGGCTTGGCGGGCTTTGAGCGCCGATTCAGCCACCGCCCAGTCCGCATATTGGAATGGCAGTGCAGAAAGCGCAGGCGACACCCCTCGACCGAGGGCGTCATACACTTCACCCAACTCCGCAACAACACATCAATCGATTGCTCATCGGCCGCATGGTGATGGGGTCCAGCACCAGAAAACGTCCCCGCCAGGCCCGCTTCAAGCAACAACACCCGAAGCGAATCTCCACCCCAAGATCAAGGGCTTGGCCGCCTCAGCCGTAACGCCACATCACAGTCGATCGCATCCACCACCTGAACCGCAAGGATCCGATGACGTCCTTTAAAACACCGTGCGGACGCCCTCAGCATCCACCTGAATCAAGGTCCCGCGAAGCCCTGTCATGGCGCTCCACCAATACCCGAACCGCGCGCGCCAGCACATCCCGATCCACCGGCGACTCCACTCGAAACACGCCCGGCATGTTATAGACCTTCCTGACCCTCGAGCTGAGACAACAACCATAACCGCTGTTGACCATGCGACAGCACAACCCGGCCATCCCCGATCCGCCCCGAACCCGGAACCACCTGCATCACCGTCTCATCGGTCGCATCGGCCACATCCGCAACCAAGGCCGCCAAGGCCCGCGGCGTCGGATGACGAAACACATCCCGAACACCAAACCCAAACCCCAGCGCACGTCCTCGACCCACCAACCGAATCACCTGGATCGAATCACCACCCAACGCAAAAAAGTTCGACGTCACACTCACCTCAGCGCGACCCGTCAACTCCCCAAACAACCCACACAACATCTCCTCAGCCAGACTCTCAGGCGCCTCCCAAGACACCTCCTCCAACTCAGGATCCGGCAACCCACGACGGTCCAACTTCCCGTTCGCCGTCAAGGGCAACTCAGCAACTTCCACAAACACCAACGGAACCATGTACTCAGGCAAAGACCCACCCAACTCCCGTCGTTTTGTCGTCGTCAACGACTCACCCGCGCGACACACCCCATACGCAACCAACACCGATTGCCCACCCAGCTCACGGACCACACGCAACCTGCAACAGCCGATCAGCAAAACAAGCCAAACTCACCGACTCAAATACCACCAGCTCAGTCGAAACCCAGATCTTCACCTGGTCATCCAGACGACCAAGGAGTACAACAACGCACCATCGCCTCGGCACCTTTCAGTCTATGGTCAGGTATCGCTCACCATGCACCAAGGGATCCGCAATAAACCGCTCAGCCGTCAACCCACCTCGACCCTGATAACCCCGCGCAACACCCACACCACCAATGTACAGCTCACCAACCACACCATCCGGAACCGGACGCAAACTCCCATCCAACACATACAACCGCGTGTTCCAAATCGGCTCACCAATCGGCGGCGACAACACACCATCCTCCGATCGACAACACCACACACTCACATCAATCGCCGCTTCCGTCGGACCATACAAATTCCACAAACAAACCGATGGATAACGCGCGTAAAAACGTGACTGCACCACACCACTTAAGGCCTCACCACTGGTCACCACATGGCAAAAGACAGCCACTGACCAGCGTCTGAAACCTCAAAAACAACTCCAGCATCGAGGGCACAAAATGCCATCGTCACCTGGCAGCGCAATCATCTCCCCAAGATACTCAGGATCCCACGATATGACCATCCGGACGTGTCACAACCAGACCCCAGTCATCAAGGGCAAAACCACTCCCACACCGCAACATCAAAACCAACCGCCGTCTTCTGCAACACCACATCAAGACGCGTCCATCGCCAACACCGACCGCTGCCACAACAACCGGTTCCAACAGCCCACGGTGACTGTTTCCAACACCCTTCGGTCGACCCGTACCTTACTGGTGTAAATCACATACGCCAGACCATCACATCCGCATACCACCCAAGGACTGGACTCAGATATTGAAACAAACACAACTCAACCGCGCCCGACACCTCCAACACCGGAACAGATCCCAACGACCAGCCTTGAACCTGGCAGCCCAATCACCAGCGGGCAACCTGAATCTCTAAGCCCCTGAAGCACACGCTCCCGCAGCAACTGGATCAACGGACAGCCACGCACAACCGCCTTCAGATCCCAAGCATCGACTGTGCTCCACAGACCTCGCGGCAACACCACCGCCACCAACGACTCCGGCGTCACACCATGGGACAACACCGCGTGCCATCCGATTTGCGGGTACATCCAGCGCCCCGTAACTCCACTCCCCACACGCCCCACAGAGCGCAATCGACTCCGGAGCACGCGCCACCGACGACTCAAACCAGGTCAACACCGAGGCCGATCCATCCTCCTCAACCGCCTCGCCAGCACTCCTCGCCAACACCGACTCAACCGACTCCGCGTCAAACACCAACTCACCCAACCGACGCTCAGGCGACCCCAACAATGCGCCCAGGGTGCGCACAAAGCCCTCAAAGTGACGCTGCGCGTCCGGTGGCGAGAACAGCGCGCGGTTGAACTGCGCGCGCAAGCGCAGGTCACCGGCATCGCCAAAATCGAAGAGCTGGAAATTGATCTGCTCTGCCGGCCCGGAGGTCAGGGTGTGCGCCCGGCAGCGCTGTTCGCCCAAGGCCACCACCTGTTGAAAGTTTTGCAAACTGAACAGTGCTGAAAACATCGCCCCGTCGGCATGGCGACGGTGGATCTGACGCAACGCATGGGTGGGATACTGTTGATGGCGAAGCGTCGCACGAATCTCCCGGGCAGCATCCACCACCAGCGTCGAAAACGGCTGGGTGACGTCATATTGCACGATAAGTGGCAGGGTGTTGGTCATCATCCCCAAGAAACGCGAACGACGGCTCCGTCCGGCCACCGGATATCCGATGGTTGCGCCCTCGCTTCGGGTCGTGCGTGCGATGTAAACCCCAAGCGCGACCGCAAAGGGGGCTAGCACACTGCCACCGTGGGTGCGTGAGAAATCCACAATGTGCCCATACAGGGGGCGATCAAACACGCACTCGACCGAACCCGGTTCGTCGATCACACCCGGCTCACCGGGATGCGAAGACAAGGTTGGGACACCCTCGAAGGCCTGCAATCGCCGCAAAAAAAAGGCCTCTGAATCCGCTCGGACCGGAACCATCGGCGGCTCCTCAAACAGTGTGCCCGGGGTCCAGTTCGGTTCTTTGATCCACCCATTGATGAGGGTTGTGAGCACTTCCCAGATCAGTTGAGCGGCGGCCGCATCGGCACAGATGTGGTGGATCGTGTAGTGCAAGCACCAACGGTTCCCGCCAAGGTCGATGCGACCGGCACGAAACACCGGTCCTTGCTCCAAATCAAGGGGGATGGCGCGCAATCGATCCACCGCATCGACCATGGCTGCGTCAGAGGCATCCGCCAAAGCCGTGACCAAGATCTCGGGGTGTTCAACCGGTCGCACTCCACGCCAAGGCGTTCCATCCTTGAGAAAAAACACAGAACGCAACTCACGACTGTGAGCGACCAAATGACGCCACGCACGATCGAACAATTCGGGCTGCTCAAAATCGTCCACCACCAGGTGGTTGGCCATGTTGTGCGCCCCACTGTCGGGGTTCAGCGCATGTTCAAGCCAAATGTTCAACTGGGCCCCACGAAGAGGGCCATCGATGTCAGATTCAGTGCGAGTGTCGATCACAGTCGGTCTCGGAGGTGTTGCACAATTGCTTCGGCCATCAGTTGATTGCCAAGCGGATTCAAATGGCCCGTATCAATGTAGGTTTGTCTCGATTCGTGGGCGAAGGTCTGGCTCAAGTCGCAAACATGTTCGGTTAATCCACACTGCAAAAGGGCTTGATAAAAGCCGGTTTGACTGTCCGGATCAACCGGCTCATTGGCCACAAACTGCGACTCTTCTGCCGTGCAGAGTTTGTTCCCCCAAAACAAATTGGGCTGAAACATGCCAACAAAGCCAATCCCCTCGCTGGCGCACACGCTGGCGGCCAACCGCATCACGCGCAAGTAGGTCTCTGCCGCCTCGAGCATCAGCGCCTCCTGATGACCCGATACAGCCGCCACCAACCGAGCGATTGCGCGTCCATTGACCGTCGGATCACACTGCCGCAATCGGTCCACGAGCGCGCCAACCGAACCGACACGGATGGTTGATTTCAACCAACTGGTCAGTTGATTGGAAGCCAACCAAAGCCCCCGGGCCAGACTGGAACGAATCCCAAAACTGTCGGCCAACAGCCACTCCAACTCCATTTGACGGGATCCAATGCTCTCATGGATGCCGTGCATCGCATACCCATCTGCGGCACGTAAGCACGCATTGAGTTGGTAATTAAATGCACAGTTCCAGCCAGAATACAGCACCACCAGATCGGGCTTTTGCGGGATCACCGCATCGATCAATTGGGCTAAGGAGTCTCGACTGGTCATGCCGGCCACGCCGAAATTCAAACAATTGACCGGGGTTCCACTGTCTCGGAGCAACCGCTCCACCTGCGCCGGGATGGTCCACTCCGGACGGCGCGAACCTGTGCCCATCACGGTCGACCCACCCAAGATGGCAATGGTTTTTGCCTTCTCGTCGCGCGCCGGCGGTCCAATCCGGTTCGTTGCAACGCCCCGAGCATCCGTACACATCAAGTCAAAACGAAACCCGACAGGGCCTGGCCTTTCAATCAGCATGGTCGCATTCGGTTTGAGCGAAGAACCCCACCGCAAACTCGGTCGGATCATGCTCCTCGCCTTGCGGATATTGGGAAGATCATTGCTCAGCCGCACCACGTCGGGCGGGGCCTCAGTCACAGCACGCGCAAGCGCAACTAGCGACACGTCGGACAGATTCACCGAGGACTCAGCGTCGAGGGCACTGTCCGACCCGGCAGACGAATTCAGATGGCTCACAATTTACCTCCAACAGCGATTCAGCCATTTTCACGCATGCAATGACGGCGTCACCAAAGTGGATAATTGCGATGGTCTAAAGTTTTCTTCGACTCCCGCTTTTTGCGAGCGAACAAAGACCAGGGCCATGCCTTTTTTTTGGGAGGGCTGGCTGTCGCATCAGTTCCGGTCTCAGTGGACGATTCGATCGACGTTGAATTCGTTTCAGGCTGCATCTCATGAGTTCCTTGGGCGGTATTTTATGGTAACGTGTACGCCAATGACTGGCTATCCACGCACACACAATTATTCAGGAAAAAGTCTTCCGCTTGATGACGATTGCAACGATGAATGAAAAAAAATTGGTCGTTAAAGGTCAAACAGTTGCCGAGCCAATTATACGCGGGTGGTATGCATGGCCGCACTTGGTCTCCCCAGTGTCCGGCTCGCTGCATCTGGCCAATCGCCAATTGAAGACCCTGGCCTCTTTTGTGGAGGCCCCTGAGCTGCATGAAGAAGCGCTCAAGTCACCCGAGCTCCGTGGTGGGCCCTTTGTCGATCTTCCGGCGAATAAGGTCGAGGACGTCAAGCGGATGATCGATGAGGCGACCCAAAGCGGGCACCACATGATCGAGTTTGCGAACCAGATCCGGGCGCTCACCGCAACATGCGACGCCGCCCGCGGTGCCAACTCCCTTGAAAGCCTGTACCAAGAAGTTCCCGAGATGCTCGATGGCTATGTCGAGTTTTTCTACAACGACATGGGGCATCCCAGTTTTCGCTTGTTCGAGGGACTGATTTACGAAACGCCGCTGTACAAGGAACAGGATCAATCCGTGCATCTGTACCTCGTTGATCACGAGCAGCGGGCCTTTGCATTCAGTACCCCGAGATCAACCGACGGAGTCTTGGTGATCGAAAAACCCTTCAAGCATCTCATCCATGATTTGATCGGAAGGCTCCGCTTTGAGGCCATGCCGCCATCTGAGATTGAAGCGTCCTTGGCGGCCATGGCGCTCCCCACTGATCTTCTGGATCCCTATTTGCAAGAGGCCCCGGACACCTCGGCTCGGGATCTCCCGGCCCCGGGCTCTTGGCGTTACTTCGGGCACGCCTGCGTGCTGGTGACATGCAAGAATGGGATCAACATCCTGATCGACCCCTTGATTCCGATCAACACACCCGATCAGGGCGTGCCCCGGTTCTCCTATCAAGACCTTCCCGAGCGCATCGACTATGTGTTGTTGACACACAATCACGCAGACCATGTGGTGATCGAAACCCTGCTGGCCTTGCGCCACCGCGTCAACACCCTGTTGGTTCCCGGCAGCAACGGCGGGATCTGTGATCCAAGCCTGAAGCTGCTACTGACCGCGATCGGCTTTGAATCGGTGATCGCCCTTGATCCGCTGGATCGGGTGCTTGCGGGGGGGGTGGAGATTCGTGCACTGCCTTTCCTCGGCGAGCACGGGGATTTGGATGTCGCAAGCAAGGTGGCTTGGTGCGTCCGGGATCAGGGTCACACCTCCGTGTTCGCAGCTGACAGCAACAACCTGTCCCCCAAAATGTATCAACACATCCATCGCGTGATTGGTCCTGTGGATGTGATGTTTTTGGGCATGGAATGCGTCGGCGCACCGATGAGTTGGGTGTACGGCCCGCTCCTGTTGAAGCCAATCGACCGACGCGCAGATCAATCCCGACGCTTGAACGGCTCAGATGCAGCGCGCGCGCTCGATCTGATCAACACCCTGGAATGCAAGAAGGTGTTCATTTACGCCATGGGGCGAGAACCTTGGCTCAGCTTTATCATGAGCATTGACGATGACGAGAACACCGAACAGATGCGACAGGCACAGCAGTTTATCGAGGCCTGTCTTCAACGCAACATTCCCGCCGAACTCTTGTTCGGAAAGTTTGAGGAGTCTGTGGCGTGATTACCTCAAACCTTTGGCGGTGGGCCTTGAAGGTCGTGCTTGTTCCCGTGTATTGGTTGTTTGTCGTGCCCTGGGCCTTGATCGCACGGTCCAGAGGACAGGACCGGTTAAGTCTAAACAATCTATCAGGTCAGAGCACATGGCATGTGCGCCAACCAGGTGGTCGGCAACTGTATCAATTTGAATCAGATCAGTAAGTGAACAATCCCAAGCGACGGGCAGGTATTGGCATGTACATTCTCGGCATCTCAGCCTGGTACCACGACAGTGCAGCAGCACTGATCAAAGACGGTGTGGTGATCGCAGCGGCCCAGGAAGAACGGTTCACCCGCATCAAACACGATCCCGGTTTTCCAACTCATGCGGTCCAATATTGTCTGTCCGCCGCGAAGATCGAACTATCGGATCTGACCGCCGTCGTGTTCTACGAAAAACCGAAACGCAAATTCAACCGCATTTGGGAGACCTTCAAAGCCTTCGCCCCAATCGGTCATCAGGGATTTTTTGAGGCCATACCGCTCTGGCTGTCCGACAAGATGCACCAAAAACGCAACATACGCGCCGCCCTCACGGCTGCGACAGGACAGCGGACAGCTTGGACCGGTGACATTTTGTTTTCCGAGCACCATCTGTCACATGCGGCAAGCGCGTTTTACCCATCCCCCTTTGCGGAGGCTGCGGTCTTGACCCTCGACGGCGTTGGCGAATGGGCCACCACCTCGATCGCTCATGGTCATGGCAAGCATCTGGAAATCATCAAAGAGCTCCATTTTCCCCACTCGCTGGGCCTCTTTTACGCAGCCTTCACCAGTTATCTGGGGTTTAAGGTGAATTCAGGGGAGTACAAGGTGATGGGCCTGGCCCCCTATGGTACCCCACGGTTTGCCGAGCGCATCATGGACAGGCTGATCCACGTCCACGAAGACGGCTCGTTTCAACTCAACATGGACTACTTTGACTTTTGCACCGGTCACAACATGACCAACCAAGCCTTTGCCGACTTGTTTGAGGGTCCACCGAGAACCCCTGAAACCGAATTGTCGCAACGGGATATGGACATTGCTGCCTCGATTCAGAACGTCACGGAACAGGTGGTGTGCCAATTGGGGCGCCATGTTGCCGCATCCCTCGATACGCCCAACCTGACGTTGGCTGGGGGAGTGGCACTGAATTGCGTCGCCAATGGGATTTTACTGCGCACCGGAATCTTCAAGGAGATCTGGATTCAGCCCGCTGCCGGTGACGCAGGCGGCGCGTTGGGTGCTGCACTGGCAGCCTATCATCTGTACTTCGACCAAGAGCGGCCCGCTGTAACCGGCATGGATGGCATGTCGGGCGCATATCTTGGGCCGTCTTTCGATGACCACGACATCCAAAGGGTGCTGGAATCACTGGGCGCGGTGTGGACGCATCATACAGAGCCAGAGATGCTCGAGAAGGCCGCACACATGCTCGCCGGCGGTCAAGCGATTGGCTGGATGCAAGGACGGATGGAGTTTGGGCCAAGGGCGTTGGGTGGGCGGAGTATTCTAGCCGACCCCCGATCCTCAAGCATGCAGAAACAACTGAACCTCAAGGTGAAGTTTCGAGAGAGTTTCAGGCCCTTTGCCCCGAGCGTCTTGGAAGAGGATGTGTCGAAGTGGTTCGAGATCGACCGAGACAGTCCGTACATGCTGCTGGTGGCGAACGTCAAAGACGCGCATCGACGCGCCATGACCGTCGAAGAAGAGGCGCTGTTTGGAATTGAGAAGCTCAACATTCCGCGTTCAACCATTCCGTCAGTCACCCACGTGGATTACAGCGCCAGGATCCAAACCGTTCACCCCGAAACCAATCCCCGCTATCACGCCTTGATCAGTTGCTTTCGGGACCTTACAGGGTGTCCGATTCTGGTCAACACATCCTTTAATGTGCGCGGCGAGCCCATTGTTTGCACCCCGGAGGATGCCTTCCATTGCTTGATGGGAACGGATCTGGATGGACTGGTGATCGGGAACTTCGTGCTTGAGAAGTCGGCTCAGGATCCTCGGTTGTTGAGTGATTACCGCGATCGGTATGCCCTCGACTAGCAGGCGCAATATGCCCGTGGTGTCGCATCCCAAGTCGCGCCCATGACCTGAGCTTGGCTTCACCACGGCCCGCTGATTGAATGTGAGTTCGGCCTACAGCACCTCGTACAAATGGGCCAGTTTGAGTTCGTGAATCCAGTCTTCATGGGTTTCCATGAAACGCAGTGCTTCATGGATCACTTCACTGGCGGAGCCGTACTACCCACTTGTCATCTTATGATCCAATACAGTGCATATTAAAATTACAAGTATTTAATT
>JAGYIK010000270.1 GCA_018402605.1 Litorivicinus sp.
CTCGCGTGAAACCTGCACGCGCTGCCCGTCATCTCGAATGGCCGATGTGGCCGATGTAGCCGATTGCCCGCCCTTGAAAACCACCGTGCCTTTTTTGGTGATGTGGTCCACCTTGGGGCTATGACCAGGAGAGACCTTCCCACGACCGGTGACAGTGTGGCCTTTTAACCCTCGCGCCGAATCGCGAGACCGCAAGGCAGCCAAGGCCTCTGAGCAGCCGTGGACGGCCTGCGTTTTAAGCCAGTCAGCCCAAGTGCTTCGACAATGCGTCTCGAAAACCCTGCGCCGGTCATCCGCATACTCCTGGTGAATCGCATCCAGCTTGGACCTGAAAGCGTTGTGAGCCTGTGCATACAAGAGCCGCTTGCTGAATTGTCGCCCATCGACCAACTTGATGGCCGCGCGACGCAATCGATAGGCGTCTTTCGCAATCTTGACACCCCTGTCCTTGCGCGTCTTGGCGTGACCAAACCATTCCCGCTGGGCGGTCTTGAGATGGCGTTGAGTAGACTGGTACCGAGCGTACAGCTCGGTGGTGTCCACACGCATGGGCAATGGATTTTTTTGGTAACTGCGCTTTGGCGTAATCGGTGCTTGTTGCTCGGATTGCGGCTCAAATGATCCAAACCGCTTTTCCAGGGCTGATTTGGACAGGTCACGGGCCAGCGTACTCGCCTTAACGGCAACGCCATTTTCAGCCTCGACCACAAGGCCATTGCCCCGCGCACGAAGTGTCAGGCCATTAGCCGACATCACTTGGTGCAGAGTCTCCCAACTCTGGGCTTGCCTGATTTCATACAGGCATTCACGTTTGATCCAGCCCACCAAGCTTTCCACCCCTGCGTGTTGCTCCATGTCTGCGGCACGCCCGGCCGCCCTGCTCTGGTTCGGTACGTGGTTATCCGGTTCCAGGCCATAATCGGCCTCCAGGGTCTGGCAAAGCGCAGCCAGTGTTCGGTGCGGGTAATACGGTTCGTGAATGGTGTTGCGCTCAGGGTGAATCTTGTTGATCGCAAGATGGATGTGCAGGTTGTCCGTGTCACGGTGCACTGCACTGACACGCTGGTGATCCCCATAGCCCAGCCCATCGCAAATGCGCGTTTCGATGGCTTTCAGAACAGCATCGCTGGGTTCTTCTCCGGGCCTGAAACTGACAATCAGGTGATAAGTCTTGTCACTTTTCGCGCGGGTATTCTGGTGCTGCGTGGCAAGTATTTCCTCAATTGCCCCCATCAAGTTACCCGACTCGCA
>JAGYIK010000271.1 GCA_018402605.1 Litorivicinus sp.
TCAAGCCATGTCTGCGGGCGCCATTTGCGCGCCATCAAGAGCTGCCTTGCTAACCGGCCGATATCCTACTCGGTTTGGTTTCGAATTTACCCCTCTACCCAATGGAATGGCCAACATTACGACGCGGCTTGATCGCAGTATTCAAGCGGATTTTCGTAGACCGCTCATCAGCCATCTTGGTCAGCCGGGTGTCTATCAGCCCGAGTTTGACAACATGGGCATGCCTCACAGCGAAGTGACCATCGCCGATCTTTTGCAATCTCAAGGTTACAAAACCGTGCATGTTGGCAAATGGCATCTCGGCGGCACTAATGGCTCTCAGCCCACTCAGCAGGGCTTTGACGAAAGTCTAAATCTAGCCGGTTTACTCTATCTCCCTGTTGATCATCCGGATGTTGTCAATGCGCGGCAGGAGTTTGATCCCATTGACCGATTCTTCTGGTCGGTCGGACGTTATTCCATGAATTACAATGAAGGGCCGCGTTTTGCCGCGGATGGCTACCTGACCGACTATCTCACTCAAGAAGCGATTCAAGTAATTGAAACGAATAAGAACCAGCCTTTTTTTCTATACCTTGCACACTGGGCTCCGCATACGCCACTGCAGGCGCTGAAATCAGACTACGATGAGCTGTCCCACATTGAGGACCACACCCTGCGCACCTATGCTGCAATGATTAAGGCCTTAGATCGCGGTGTTGGGCAGGTGCTGGATGCCTTGAAACGAAATGGTCTCGATGACAATACCATTGTTATTTTTACCTCTGACAATGGCGGCGCACATTACATTGGACTTCCAGATATTAATCACCCTTATCGAGGTTGGAAAACCACATTTTTTGGCGGAGGTATTCGGGTGCCACTGTTTATCAAATGGCCCCGCGGCATCACCCCAGGATCTGAATACAATCCGTTTACACACCACACGGATCTGCTGCCCACCATTGCGAAATTGGCCGGTGCTCAAGTGCCAGATGACAGAGTCATTGATGGTGTGGATTTGCTTCCATACATTCGGGGCGAAAATCCAGGTCAGCCACACGACACGTTGTTCTGGCGCAGCGGTCATTATGAGGTTGTTATTGATAATGGATGGAAACTCCAGCGAGCAGATCGTCCCGACAAAATCTGGCTGTTTAATCTTGATCGCGATCCAACAGAGCAAGATGAGGTGTCATCTCAATACCCAGAAAAAGTCGATGAATTGGAGGCACTGCTGGATCAACATAACGCCAATCTACCGCCGTCAA
>JAGYIK010000272.1 GCA_018402605.1 Litorivicinus sp.
GGAGAGCGAGCTATTCGTCGCTACTTTGAACTGCATCCACATTGGTTGCAGGGTCTGTCGACCGATGAGCGTGCAGACATTTTGGGTTTCGAGGGCAATGCGCAGGGTTTTCGCGTACTGAACTGTTTGGAACGCCATTGGTTTGATGGCGGCATGCGACTGACTGCAGCGACCCTCGGGAGTTTTGTGAAATATCCTTTCACGGCCAACTCGGAGAGCGGCCAAGCGAAGCGGAAACATGGCGTCAATCAAGCCGAGTTGCCATTAATGCGAGATCTGGCTGGTCGGTTGGGATTGATCGAGTTATCGCCGGACGTTTGGTCACGCCATCCGCTGGTGTATGTGGTCGAGGCCGCAGACGACATTTGTTATGCCTTGATTGATCTTGAAGATGCCGTTGAGCTCGGGCATCTGGGCTATGAGGAAGTGGCCAGTCTCATGAAAGATCTCGTTGACCGCGGTGCACGACGCCAGCTTTACGAGGCCTTACTCGATGATTCAGAAGCAAAACTGGAATTGTTGCGATCAGCTGCCATCGATGCCCTGGTACATGAAGCAGAGGCGCGTTTTATCCAGCATTATGATGGCCTGATGCGTGGCGAGTTTGCCGAAGATCTTTTGGATTGGCGTCGTGCGTCCGCGGGTGAGGTGATCACCCGTGCTAAGGCTTTAGCGCGTGAGCGAGTCTATGTTGATCACGCGAAGCAATCCTATGAAGGACAAAGTGCTTGGGTGATTTCGGGGGTTCTAGCACATCTGCTTGAGGGCTCGGAAGCGCTCCATCACGCAGGTGGCGATGGGACAGATATCGGTTCAAAAGCCCGTGATGCGGTGGCCCGATTGGGTAAATTTAGACCGCGGCCGAGTGATTCGAATTACCAACGCATCCTTAGAGTCACCGATTACGTGTCAGCAATGACGGACCGGTATCTGATGCGTTTGGTGGATGACTTGCGATTACTGGGTTATTTCGAGAAAACCGATTCCTGAAGAAACTCGAGGACATGTGCTGCAATGAGAGGCTGCGCTTCTCGCGTCGGATGCAAACCATCGTCTTGAAAATACGTTCGAGTCAAGGCTACGGGCTCCAGTAAAAAAGGAAGGTAGGCGACAGCCGTCTCGCGTGCAATTTCATCCTGGATGGAGCGAAACGCACGCGTGTAGGGGCCACCATAATTCCTCGGTAGCTCAATGCCAGCATAGAGCGGCGTGGCGCCACTGTCTTTGATGAGACCAATCAT
>JAGYIK010000273.1 GCA_018402605.1 Litorivicinus sp.
GCAAAGCATTCCATAGTGGTTCCTTAATCAGTCAGTAAATTTGGGTGTGCAGTCCAGGCGTCAGGCGCATAACCAACGGTCATGGCATCCCCGTTGACCAGTAATGGACGCTTAATCAATGTCGGCTTATCAAGAATGGCTTGGATGCGCGTATCACCGCTGAAATCCCCGCGAACCGCTTCAGGTAATTGCCGATAACTCGGGCCTCGGGTATTGATGAGCGCATCACCAACACCATCGAGCCATGCCTGAACTTGCTGCGCCGTGGGTTGTGTCACCTTGAAGTCGACAAATGCGTAGGCAATGCCCTGGCTGTCCAGCCATTGGAAGGCCTTTTTCATCGAATCACAATTTTTGATGCCGTAGACGGTGAGCGTCATGCCTGTCCTCTTACAAATTCTGCAGTACGATGGAGTGCTTCGCGGCAGGCCGCGGGCTCTGCGACCAGGGCCATCCGCACAAAACCGGCGCCGGGATTGATACCATCGACGCTGCGGCCCAGATATTGTCCAGGTAACACGGTCACCCCTGTTGCGCGATACAGCTCGCGACTAAAGGTATCACAAGCCGTCGGTGTTCTGACCCACAAATAAAAGCCTGCGCCTGGATCGGTGCATGGGAGAACGCCGTCAAGGATCTCTGCCGCTGCGGCGAATTTTTCCGCGTAGAGTGCGCGATTGGTGAGGACATGTGTCTCATCGCTCCAAGCCATCTCAGAGGCTTTTTGCGTCGCCATTGACATCGAGCAGCCATGATAGGTGCGGTATTTGAGGAAGGCTTCGATCAGCGTGGCATCACCAGCAATGAATCCTGACCGGAGTCCAGGTAAGTTCGAGCGCTTACTGAGGCTGTGAAACACCATGCAGTGCGCATAGTCCGAGAGCCCCATGAATGCGGCAGCCTCGAGTAGCCCTATCGGAGGGTGGTCGCGATAGATCTCGGAATAACACTCATCTGAGGCCAGCCAGAAATCGAATTGGTGTGCTTTTTCGATCAGATAGACCAGCGTGTCCTGATCCAGCACTGTCCCGGTTGGATTGCCGGGCGTGCAGATGAAACAGAATTGGCAGGCCTGCCAGACCGAATCGGGTACTGCACGGTAATCGGGTTGTCCGGTTGCATCGATCGGCAGGTAGTGCGGTGTGAGCCCTGCCATGAAGGCTGCGCCCTCATAAATTTGATAAAAGGGATTGGGCATCACGACGAGGCCGGGTTGGGTTCGATCGACCGTCGCTTGAAC
>JAGYIK010000274.1 GCA_018402605.1 Litorivicinus sp.
ATGTTCTGCCTTCCAAAAATGCCCGATAGCACCGACAATAAAGATCATGTGCGTGTTCCATCACTTTTTGATGAATTGTAATGAGCGTATCTCCATCCGAGATATCAGCCCTTTCAGTGGATAAAATATCACCAGTGTCTATCCCAGCATCTAGCCACATTATAGTATTTCCTATTAAGTCAAATCGGTTAAGATAGATTGCCCAGTTCGTACAGTTCGGACCACCTTTGATATACGGAGAAATGCCTGTATGAAGGTTCATAATGCGACCATGAGAATGAACCTCATTGATAATTTCATCACGCAAAAGGTCGGTGCCAGATACGAGCACCAGGTTCGGCTCCATTTTCTTAACAAGATCGGAAACCGTCTGATCATTCGCACTGCTAGCGTAACTTATTTCAATTTTTGGCAATTCATATTGACTGCTATAGTGTGTTAACAAGTGTTGCCACGCCACTCTGAATGGGAGATTGACTGTTGCTGATACTAAAAGTTGTTGGATGGATTTTTTAGAGCGACGTCGACCATGTTTTTTTATCAGAACCAAGTGGTCGATCGCACGAACATTTTGAAGTTTATTGATCAAAGCAACTTGGTTTGGAGCATCACCGACGATTGCAAGAATTTTGGTCATACTGCTCGCGCCCCCGCACCAGTTCCACGGAATACAGCCTCTGCCGTTGAATGTGCGTCGAAAGTTATACGTTTGAATATGCCTCTTTCAATACTTTTGGGTGCATTTACCATATTGTCCACCAGTAGAAGATTATTAAAACCAGCTGACTGAACGATGCCTAAATGTTCAGCTCTGTAACTGCCATTTGGAAACGCAAAAATATCGACATCAAGACCGAAGTTTGATTGAAAGTACTTTTTACACTGTGCGGCATCTCGCGCAACAAATTCATCCGTTTCGGCTTCCATAGAAGCGTGAGAGAATGAGTGCGCGCCAATTTCATGGCGCTCAGAAATTTCCGCTATGTGTTGCTTTGTTAGCATTGGCGTTGGCGAGAAACTCGGATGTTTCTCAAATTGTGGAATAAGATATTCCGCAAGAGCATTCCGTTCAGCATCGGACTGAAACTTAATAAAGTTGGACAACTTCTGCTTTGTGGCCTTTGTCACCGGTGCATCAAACCCAGGGACGTCGAGGTTGTTTAACGCAGTTTGAGGTACTTTCCCTACAAAATCCTGAGCCATTACATTCAGCGGAGGCAGTCCGCTTTCAATACATTG
>JAGYIK010000275.1 GCA_018402605.1 Litorivicinus sp.
CGCGGCCCTTGGGCTATCGTCTTTCGGATCGCACACTGAGAGCACCCAAGCCTGGCAGCATCTGCCTCGATGCAGATGGGCAGGTGGTTCGTATCAAGGCGCGGCTTGGTGGGTGGATTCTGACAGTCGATGGTGATTCGCGAACCCGCATTCGAAAGTGGCGTCGGCTGATGGCGGCTGGGGTCGTGTTGGAACCGGAAATTCCAACGCAACCGATCTCAGCACCTTGGCTTGGTTTGACGATCGTGGTGCTGGCGCGTGTGCTCTTGGCATTGCTGGTGACAATTCTTGCGCAGACCGATGCCGAAGGATTGTCACCTCTTTGGATGCTCACTGCGCTGATCCTGGCAGCCGCGACCTACACCTCGGTAACATTGGTGCATCGTGCACAGTGGGCGGATCTTTCATTGGCACTGCAAGCCATGGCGCCAGACTGGATTCCGAGGCTGTCGCGTGATGTCGGCGGTCAGGTTTTGGCGGTTACCACGGTGTTGGCCTTTGCGGTTGTGGATCCCATCATTGGTGTCGCACCAGGTGCTTGGGTGGTGTTGGTTGGATTTTTAGCTCTGGATCTGATGCCAGCACGACACTTTCAGTTGGCCCGTCCACTGAGAGCCAATCCGCGCGTGCGCACCGATGCCCCGCCAAGACCCCTGATGCGACAGCTTCAACGCTTGATTCGCACACATGGCGCCGGTGTCGCGATCCTTGCGACACGTCATCCTGAGCGCCTGCTGCGTGCATTCGAGACGCTGGTGCATGACGGAGAGCCAGTGACCGTACTTGGGCCGGATGCCGAATTTCTGCCGGGGACGCTTCGATCAAATTTTGCATGGGATGCCAGTGAAGTCGGGGATTACCATTTTGGTAATTTGATGGAGCTCGTTGGCTTTCAGCACTGGCGTACGCGATTTGGTGGTAGCCTCGATTATCAGATTGGCGTCAATCAAGCGGGCCTTTCATCCTCGGAAGCAGCAATTCTGCAGGTGGCTCGTGCTTTGGCTCAGGGCGCGGAGACCTTGGTCCTCATCGATGCGCTGGCGCCGCTTCCGGCGCACCGACAGGAGTGGTTACTGGATCGCTTAGCGAGCGCCCGCATACGGGTCTTTGCCTATTCCAGTGTAGCGGATGTATGGGGGCGCGATGTCATCGACCTCGACGGACCCTAAAGTCTTTCAGTTACGCGAGGGCCAGGTCTCGGCTGGTTTGGCGCGTGACCGTTTATGGCATG
>JAGYIK010000276.1 GCA_018402605.1 Litorivicinus sp.
CGCAGTGTGTGTAAAAACACTTGGCTGCCAGGCAAATTGCCAGCTGCCCCCAAAATAGGTTCTACCAACACCGTAGCTGCTGTATGACCATACTCAGCAAACCATTGGGTAACAGCATCAACATCGTTATACTGCAGAACCACCCAGTCCATTGGCACATTCATCTTGCTGTGGCCACTTGGGAAAGTCATCACACCGCCATGGTAAGCACCATCGAATATCACCACCTTCGTGCGACCGGTGACAGCCATGGCAGCTAGCACGGCCAAAAGATTCGCCTCTGTTCCCGAATTACAGAACCGCACTTTTTCAATCGACGTGAAACGCTCACAGACTGCCTGGGCCAAGCGTGCTTCAAGCACGGTTGGCCCACCGAGTGTTAGTCCCTTGGACAATGCACTGACAATGCTGCGGTGTATGACTGGATCAGAGTGACCATATAGGTCAGCTGAGAACTCGCCCACGCAATCGAGATACGTGTGGCTATCGATGTCAGTCACGTGTGCACCCTGACCATGATCAATGACTATCGGAAATGGGCGATAGTGCAACACCGTGCGGGTGTTAGCGCCTGGCAACCACTGGCGCGCCTCTTTGAGTGCGGCCAAGCTCTTGGGATGGGCTTTGACATAGCTACTTGTCAAATGATCAAGTTGAGCCTCGATGTCTTTGATCATGATGTTTCCTTATTTACCTGAGCGACTGCACCATCAATGCTTGTTTGTAGCCGAGCCACGATTTCATCGATCTCAGGTGCGCTCACCGTATACGCCGGTGCCAACACCACATGATCGCCATTCACACCATCGACAGTCCCGCCGCCTGGATAGACCATCAGGCCGTTTCGCAGCGCGGTTTTCTTGAGCACCGCATGCAACTGCAGCTTGGGATCAAATGTTTGCTTAGTCATTGGATCAGAGACCAACTCCACACCGACAAATAAGCCCTGGCCGCGAATGTCACCCACATGTGGATGATTGGCAAACACACCTCTGAGTTGCTCCATCAAATAGTCACCCTGCGTGCGTACATTAGCCAAAACATCATGCTCAGCAATAAACCTCTGCACAGCAAGCGCGGCAGCACAGGCGACCGGATGCCCCATATAGGTCAGACCATGCTTTAAAACACCACTGCCATCCTCGATTGCACACCTGATCTTGTCACTGACGACTGTGGCGCCAATCGGCTGAAATCCCCCACCAAGACCCTTGGCCATGGTAATCAAG
>JAGYIK010000277.1 GCA_018402605.1 Litorivicinus sp.
GCCTGCAGCTCACCGACAATGGAGGCCCCAGCAGACAGCACGAGTGACCTAAATTCTTCGACGTCCGGTTCGTAAAATGGCTCGCGGACTGTCACAGAACACAAAACGGCGCGCTCACCGCCGGCCTCGCGCTCAAAAAACACGGTCTAGGGACTCCTGTGCCCATTGGGTTGCTGCATCACATGGCAAGGCGTCGCCCACTGGCAAATGCATTGCACTGTCGGTTCGCCACGAGCGAAGCCAAGTCAACTGACGCTTCGCAAGCTGGCGCGTTGCAGCCTGTGCCGCCAAGCGCATCTCGGTTGCGTCAATCTGCTGGTCTAGATACTGCCAAACTTGGCGATAGCCGACACTCCGCATGGATGGACAATTCATCGTGACATTCGGGCGTGTTCTCAATTTAGTGACTTCCTCAATCAATCCATGGGTCAGCATGGTGTCAAAACGGTGATCCAATCGCGATTTCAGGCGCTCGCGGTCCTCTGGCAACATCGCCAGTACCGATACCTTCATCAGCGTGTCATTGATGACAAGCTGGCGCGCTTCGCCAGTCCAATGGCTACGGATGGACTCGCCAGTCAGGAGGCGGACCTCGAGTGCCCGCTCAATTCGCGATGAGTGGTTCGGATGAATCAACTCGGCCACACTTGGGTCTAACTGAGTCAAACGGGTGTGCACAGCGGGCCAGCCCTCAGCATCGGCATGCTCCCGAATCTGACGACGAATCTCCGCATCAGCGACCGGGAGTTCATCGATTCCATCGAGGAGCGCCTTCAAATACAAAATTGTTCCACCCACCAAACAAGGCACTCTGCCTTTCGATAGTGCCGACGCGATCGCCGCTTTTGCGTCAGTCACAAATTGCCCTGCATCATAAGCATGCTCCGGTTCAACCAGATCAACGAGTGCATGTGGATACTGCGTCAACTCATCCAAGCTCGGTTTGGCCGATCCGATATCAAGACCGCGATACACCATGACCGAATCTGCACTGATCAATGACAATGGAAACTGGTCTGCGAGATGCATCGCAAGGGCCGTTTTACCGACCCCTGTTGGGCCAGTGATGACAAGCAAAGGATGGGCGGGTTGAGGCATGGGTGAAGTCTATCCTATCTTGACTTCACATTGCGCTCTCTCTATATTTCCGGCCCTCATCTCTCCACCGCCCAGGTGGCGAAATTGGTAGACGCGCTAGCTTCAGGTGCTAGTGGGGGAAACTCCG
>JAGYIK010000278.1 GCA_018402605.1 Litorivicinus sp.
GCGCTACCAGACCCGGTGGGTGAGGTGAGTCAGCTACGTCGTCGACCATCCGGTATTGAGGTCGGCCTGATGCGGCAGCCGCTCGGTGTCATTGGGATCATCTATGAGTCACGCCCGAATGTCACAATTGACGCAGCGGCCCTGTGTTTGAAGTCAGGCAATGCCTGTGTGTTACGCGGCGGTAGTGAAGCCTTTCATTCTAATCAGGCGATTGCGCAATGCATCCGTGTTGGGTTGATACAAGCCGGACTGCCTGAAGCAGTGGTGCAGGTTGCACCCACTGCGGATCGGGACTTTGTTGGCGCCATGATTGGTGGCTCGGACCCATTGTGTGATGTGATCATTCCGCGTGGTGGCAAGGGTTTGATTGCCCGAATCTCACAAGATGCGCGGGTCCCTGTGATTAAGCATCTGGATGGCAACTGTCACGTCTACGTGGATCAAGATGCGTGTCTTGAGCGAGCGATGACAATCCTAGAAAACTCGAAAACCCATCGTTATGGGGTGTGTAATGCTGCTGAAAGTTTCTTAATTCATCACGCTGTGGCGCCTGAGTTGCTACCGCAACTTGCGACATGCATGCGCGCACATGGCGTTGAAATCCGTGGTTGCACAGCAACCTGTGCACTGATCTCTGACGCCATTTTGGCGACTGAGGAGGACTGGGTGACCGAGTATCTGGCACCTATTGTTGCGATTAAAATCGTTGATGATGTGGCCGTTGCGATCGAGCACATCAATCGGTTCGGTTCACATCACACTGATGCGATCGTCTCAGAGAACTACACAACCGTGCGTCAGTTCATGCGTTCTGTGGATTCGGCGTCGGTGATCGCCAATGCCTCGACACGCTTTGCAGATGGATTTGAATATGGCCTTGGCGCTGAAATTGGCATTTCCACTGACCGAATTCACGCGCGCGGACCTGTTGGGCTTGAGGGCTTGACGAATCAAAAGTGGATCGTATTTGGTGACGGGCAGGTCCGTACTTAGTGCAAATTTTATTTGGCGGCACCTTTGATCCTGTCCACAACGGTCATGTGGTCATGATTGAGGCGCTGTCATCCGCCTTCCCGCTGGCTACAGTGCATGTCATCCCCAATCGATTGCCGCCCCATCGTCAGACGGTTGCGTCCTCATTGCATCGCCTGGTGATGCTCGACATGGTGTTGGCGGATTATCCGCGCGTCAAAGTCAGTCGAATAGAAATGGATCGAGAGG
>JAGYIK010000279.1 GCA_018402605.1 Litorivicinus sp.
GAATTCTGGTAGCGGGATATCTCCGCCCGTAAATTTTTTACTCAGGTCATCAAATTGCTCAAGCATGGATTCACGAGAGCTTAGCACCCGGCTTTGCGGGGATGCCCAAGCGGCCAACTGACTGTCACGAGGCCGGCTCTGGAAATAGGCTCGAGATTCTTGCTGAGATACTTTTTCAGCAACCCCACAAACCATTACCTGACGCTCAATGGGGAACCAAGGAAAGTGCAGACTGACCTTGGAGTTCACGCCAATCTCCCTCGATTTTCGACTTTCGTAGTTGGTGAAAAACACGAAGCCGCGCTCATCAACCCCCTTAAGCAGAACCACTCTCTGACTGACCTGTCCATCACTTGCACAGGTGGCCAACACCATTGCCGTTGGATCCACCAATTGCATTTCAATGGCCTGATCCATCCAGGTTGAAAACTGTTCGATAGGATTATCTGCCAAACTTTCTCGTGTAAGGCTGCCGCTGAGATAATCGCGACGCATCGCCTGCAAATCTTTCATAGTGTACCCTGTTGTTTCCTAAACTGGATCGGCGGAGCCGCAGCGGCAGTTGTTATTAACGAACAAAACGTCCGTAAGCCCAAACTTGATCCCGCCTGCTGCCTGTGGGATAGAAAAATGTACCAGCCCCATGCTTTTCATTAGCAAAAAATTCTCCAACGTATCTGCGACCGTCAGGCCAACGGTAAGTTCCACGGCCTTGATACAGGTCATCCACAAAGGTGCCGGTATAATTCTCTACATTCTCGCCAAGCCAGTGCTCTGAGTGTTTGTTCGGATACCAGTCGCGCAAGCCAAAAAAATAAGACCCCTCGCCATGGCGCAAATCATCACGCCATTGACCGATATACAAATTTGACACGCCGTTCCAGTATGTGCCACGCCCTTCGCGCACACCCATGACCCAGTTGCCGTCATAGTATGCACGCGCACTGCGACTGACCATTTGTTCATAACGCCCATGCCCGTGGAACTTGCTTTGTTGAAATCCACCTTCGTAACGATCAGTGCCAAGCTCGGTGCGGATCTCTAGTGCGCCGTAGCCTTCCACGCAACCGCCATAGACACACTGACGACTGAGCTCTGCGACCACCGGTGGTTGCGCCTGAGCTACTGCAAACATCATCAGGCTGAGCGACAGTGCTGGTACCACACCTAACCTTGTCAGAAATGTCATTATTCAAAACTCCTTAACGCCGGGTCTTT
>JAGYIK010000028.1 GCA_018402605.1 Litorivicinus sp.
CATCACATCATCTGGCTTTGGGTGCATGGCAGCCCTTGATGCCGAACGGTATTTGGCCGAGCACGCACACTGATTCCTTGGATCCCACCTGAACTCCTCGACTTTCCACCGGTCGAGGAGGCCCTCGATGAGCCCAACGGGCTATTGTGCGCAGGCGGTGATCTTTCGATTGCGCGTCTGACGATGGCTTATCAGCGCGGTATCTTTCCCTGGTTTTCCGACGGTGAGCCGATTTTGTGGTGGAGCCCCGACCCACGTCTCGTTCTCAGACCCGAAGCCTTTCGACTGCGAAAAAGCCTGCGCCAATCAATCAAGAAACAGCAGTTTCAGATCCGTGTGAACGCGGATTTTGACGCGATCATGCAACTGTGTGCGTCAACGCGAGAACAGAACGAAGGCACCTGGATCACCCAGGCGATGCAAGAGGCATACAGCCGGTTGAACGAGAGTGGATACGGATTTTGTGCAGCGACTTGGATCGACGGGCAATTGGTCGGCGGACTGTATGGCGTCAAAATAGGTCGCGTGTTGTTTGGCGAGTCGATGGTGTCCTTGGTACCCGACGCCTCAAAGGCGGCTCTGGCTGAAATCTGTCAACAATCTGATCAACATCAAATTGCATTGATTGACTGCCAAGTTCCGACTTCCCATCTGCAATCACTCGGTGCTAGCCTGATTTCAAGATCAGAGTTCATAGAGCAGATAGCACTTCATATCCCATGACTGGATTTCCATCACTCAAATTTTACGCAACCGCTCCACATCCTTGCAGCTATCTCGAGGGGCAAGAAGCGACGACGCTCTTTGTTGCACCCGATCTCCCGATTACTCCAGAGCACACCGTAAAGCTTGCGGAATCAGGGTTTCGGCGCTCCGGACGCTATATCTATCGGCCGCATTGCAACGCATGTACAGCCTGTATCTCCGTGAGAGTGCCGGTGGCGGGATTTCGACCGAAACGGCGACACCAGCGAACGCTCAACAAAAATCAAGATATCGAATTAACAACACGAACACCCATTCTTGACGAGGAGCACTATGCGCTCTACCGGAGATATATCGAATCGCGGCATGCTGATGGCGACATGTACCCACCCTCTTCAAGCCAATACGCTTCATTTTTGACCGCTGGTGGCGATGAGGCACGCTTTCTCGAAGCTCGAATCGACGGACAACTGATCGCAACCATGTTGTTTGATCAAGTCGGCACACATGGACTCTCGGCCATTTACACGTTTTTCGACCCTGATCCTGCGCTTGATCCCCGAAGCCTCGGTCGCTTGATGATTTTAAAGCTGATCCAACTGGCGCGCGATTTCGCTGTTCCCTATGTCTATTTGGGCTACTGGATTCGAGATTGCCAAAAAATGGCCTATAAAACCGAATACCGCCCCATCGAGATGCTGATCAATAGCAGGTGGATTCGCGCGGACTAAGCGGGCATAATCGCGCCTTCCATAAATTCCGAAGGGAGCCAAATGGCGAAAGAAGATTCAATTGAAATGGAAGGCACGATCATTGATACGTTGCCTAATACCATGTTCCGCGTGGAACTCGACAATGGCCATGTCGTCACGGCCCACATCTCAGGAAAGATGCGTAAGCACTACATTCGTATTTTGACCGGAGACCGCGTCACCGTTGAGCTGACGCCATACGATCTCAGCAAAGGCCGCATTACGTTCAGAGCGCGCTGATCTCAATTGATCAACTGAACCCCGGATTGATCAATCCGGGGCTTGTTTGTCCGCCTGTTATGCGGGCTCTTTTGACTTGACCTCGCGCGGCGTCATTTCAAAATCAAGCTCATCCGAGTCATTGACCGTCACCAAGACGCTGCCACCATTGGCTAATTCGCCAAACAAAATGGCATCGGCCAAAGGCCGCTTAATCGCATCCTGGATCAATCGCGCCATTGGACGCGCGCCCATGGTTTTATCGTAGCCGCGTTTGGCAAGCCACTGCATGGCCACCTCATCCAACTCGATCGAGACTTTACGGTCATCCAACTGCGCTTGCAGCTCGGCAATAAACTTATGCACCACTTGCTCGATGACCTGTTCGGTCAAGGCGCCAAACTGCACGATGGCATCTAAGCGGTTTCGAAACTCCGGCGTAAACTGGCGCTTGATGGTTTCCAAGCCGTCCGTCGACTGATCCTGCTCATTGAACCCGATCGAGCGCTTCGCCAGCATCTCTGCTCCCGCGTTGGTGGTCATAATGAGGACCACATGACGGAAATCCGCTTTACGTCCGTTATTGTCCGTGAGTGTCCCGTGGTCCATCACCTGTAACAGCAGGTTAAACACATCCGGATGCGCCTTCTCGATTTCATCAAGCAAAAGTACACAGTGCGGCTGCTTGGTGATGGCTTCTGTGAGCAATCCACCTTGATCGAATCCAACATACCCCGGTGGCGCACCGATCAATCGACTCACTGTGTGGCGCTCCATGTACTCCGACATGTCAAACCGAACCAACTCAATTCCGAGCGTTCTGGCCAGCTGACGACTGACCTCGGTCTTACCCACACCGGTTGGACCCGCGAACAAGAAGCAACCGACGGGTTTGCCTTCTTGCTTCAACCCAGCCCGAGACAGCTTGATCGCCGAACTCATTCGATCGATCGCCTCATCTTGGCCAAACACTGTGAGTTTTAGATCGCGTTCTAAATTCTCCAGCACCTCGGTGTCTGATTTCGAAATCTGTTTTGGCGGAATGCGCGCAATGCTGGCCACAACGGCCTCAATCTCACCGGCACCAATGACTTTCTTTCGTCGCGACGGCGGCATCAAACGCTGCATCGCACCAGCTTCGTCGATCACATCAATGGCCTTATCTGGCAAATGGCGATCGGTAATGTATTTCGCCGCTAACTCCACCGCAGAGACCAGGGCCGCTTTGGTATAGCGTAACTCGTGATGCTCTTCAAAACGGCTTTTCAGTCCCTGTAGGATTTTGATCGTGTCTTCCACTGAGGGCTCAGGCACATCGACCTTCTGGAAACGACGCGCCAGCGCACGGTCTTTTTCAAAAATTCCTCGGAATTCTTGGAAGGTGGTTGATCCGATGCACTTCAACCTGCCCGAAGAGAGCAACGGCTTCAACAGATTAGAAGCATCCATCACGCCGCCAGATGCGGCGCCCGCACCAATGATCGTATGAATCTCATCGATAAACAGTACGGCATGCTTTTCTTTCTCGAGTTCAGCCAAAAGGGCCTTCAACCGCTTTTCAAAGTCACCACGGTATTTCGTGCCAGCCAGTAACGAGCCCAAATCCAGCGAATACACCACCGCATCGGCAATGACCTCTGGCACCTGTCCTTCTTCGATGCGAAACGCCAACCCCTCGGCAATCGCTGTCTTCCCAACACCGGCCTCGCCGACCAGTAGCGGATTATTTTTACGACGCCTCGAGAGTGTCTGGATCACGCGATTCAACTCATGATCGCGCCCGATCAATGGATCGATTCGGCCGGCACGCACTTCTTTATTGAGATTGGTGCAGAACCCATCGAGGTTGGACGTCCCCTCTTGCGCAGCTTGTCCCTGTCCATTAGCACCATCCGCATCGCCTTCTTGCTCCGGATGGACGCCATCCTCTGCTTTTGAAATGCCATGACTGATGTAATTGACCACATCAATACGTGCGATTTCTTGCTGCTTTAAGAAATAGACCGCCTGAGATTCCTGTTCTGAGAAAATCGCCACCAACACGTTCGCGCCGGTTACTTCTTGTTTGCCAGAAGACTGCACATGGAACACCGCACGTTGCAATACGCGCTGGAATCCGAGGGTGGGCTGCGTATCCCGCTCCGAATCATCCGCCAAGACAGGCGTTGTCTCAGTCACGAACTGATCGAGCTCCTCACGCAGCTTGGCAAGATCGGCCCCGCATGCGTTGAGCACTTGCACCGCAGACGCATTATCGAGAAGACCCAGTAACAGATGTTCAACCGTCATGTATTCATGACGGACATCACGGGCCCGCTTAAACGCGCTATTCAGAGTGACTTCGAGATCACGACTCAGCATCACAGGTCTCCTATCTAGTCTTCGGCCGCATCCACCTGACACATCAGGGGATGTTGATTTTCTTTGGCATACTGGATCACATGCTCTGCCTTGGTCTCAGCGATGTCTTTGGGGTAAACCCCGCAAACCGCAGCGCCCTTGGTATGCACGACCAGCATGATCTGGGTGGCCTTTTCTTGATCCAAGTTGAAGAAGAGCTCCAACACATGAATCACGAATTCCATGGGTGTGAAGTCATCATTTAACATGATGACCTTATACATCGGCGGCTTTTTTAACTCTGGCCGGGCAACAGCCACCCCGTATTCGTCTTCGGGGTCAAAACCTGGGATGTTTGGTTCACTCATTGGGCTAAAACGTCCTGTCTCACGTTCTCAATGTATGGGGTTCCCTTGGCGTTAGTAAAGGGAAAAACCAATGAAAATTTCTTTCAGCGTCTTACCGTTTCTGCTTACACTCTCACAATGCTGTGTCAGTTCAATATTATGGTCATGGCCCACCCGAAAGACAGTCCACAGATGGCGGCCTATTTTGAGGCGGCACCAGCGGTCTACGCCATGGCCGATACGATGCCTGGCCTTATTTGGCGTCAAACGGATGAATCAGATCCGGTGATTCACGAGCGGCTTGGGCCCCAAAGCCTCGTCAATATGACGGGGTGGGAATCTATTGATGCGCTCTACGCCTTTGTTTTCCATCCAACCCATCGCGCGATCATGATGGCAAGAGACCATTGGTTCGCGCACACCGGCCGGGCAACATCGGTCATGTGGCATCAAGACGGATTGGAGAAGCCCACCTTCAGCCACGCGATCGATCGCCTCGAATTGCTATGGAGTCAGGGGCCACATGCGGACGCGTTTGACTTCAGCTGGGCGCAACAGCATGGCCTCGCCGATCCGCACACGCGCCTGCAAATCGACCTCTAACACCAACAAAAAAGCCCCAGCAACCTTAAAGCGACTGGGGCTTCTTTGAGGCTTCACAGCGTTTACATGTTGTGAATCATTTCCTGACCGAACTCAGAGCAGGATACGAGCGTGGCGTTGTCCATCAAGCGCTCAAAGTCATAGGTGACCTTGCGCGAGCTAATGGCACCTTCCATGCCCTTGATGATCAAATCCGCAGCTTCAAACCACCCGAGGTGTCTTAGCATCATTTCCGCCGATAGAATCAATGAACCTGGGTTCACCTTATCCTGACCGGCATACTTCGGCGCTGTCCCGTGAGTCGCCTCAAAAATGGCAACATCGGCACCAATATTGGCACCCGGCGCAATTCCGATGCCACCGACCTGAGCGGCCAATGCATCCGACAAATAATCGCCATTGAGATTCAATGTCGCGATCGCACTGTATTCCGCTGGACGCAATAGGATCTGCTGTAACATCGCATCAGCAATCACGTCTTTAATGACGATATCGCGACCGGTGTTTGGATTTTTCATGACGCACCATGGACCACCATCCAACAAGGTGGCACCGAACTCTTCACGCGCCAGCTCATAGCCCCAGTCTTTGAATGCACCTTCGGTGAATTTCATGATGTTGCCTTTATGCACGATTGTCACACTCGGCAAATCATTATCGATCGCGTATTGGAGCGTCTTCCGAACCAAACGCTTGGTGCCTTCTTCAGATACTGGCTTGATGCCAATGCCGCAGTTCTGTGGGAAGCGAATCTTCGTGACACCAAATTCGTTTTGCAGAATCTCGATGAGCTTATCAGCTTCTGGAGTACCGGCCTGGTATTCGACACCCGCGTAGATATCTTCGGAATTCTCACGGAAGATCACCATATTGGTTTTTTCTGGCTCTTTCACCGGACTTGGAACGCCCGTGAAGTAACGCACTGGGCGGAGACACAGGTACAGGTCTAATTGCTGGCGAAGCGCCACGTTTAACGAACGGATGCCGCCACCAACAGGTGTCGTCAACGGGCCTTTGATGCCCACCTTGTATTCTTTGAACGCTTCCCGAATACTCATCTGGCAACCACTCATCGGCACCGTAGGTCGCGACAGATTTCGCCGCAGAAGACTTCCATCCAGAAATTGCGCGCGCACCGCCGTAGGCTTTCTCAACCGCGGCGTTCACGACTTCAATCATGGGTGGGTAATATCGACACCGATACCGTCACCTTCGATGAAGGGGATGATCAGGTTATTGGGGACGTTCAGAGAGCCATCCCTGGTTCACAGAGATCTTCTCACCTGACGCCGGCACTTGGATGTGTTGGTAGCCCATCCTTTTCTCTCCTGTGCTGTATCACGTTGTATTGCGGGGCGAGATGATACCATCGTTTTGATACGGCGATTTGATCGGTTCTCTCGTCCTTTGGGATGGGTATGCTTATTTTGTTTCACAAACCCTTCGGTGTACTCTGTCAATTCTCAGGCGAATCCGCAGACTCAGTGATTACATCGATCTGCCCGGCGTGTATCCGGCGGGACGGCTCGATAAGGACTCTGAGGGACTCCTCCTGCTAACCGATGACGGCCGTTTGCGAGATCGCCTCGCCCACCCACGCCACGGACATCGAAAAACCTTGGGTTCAGGTGGATGGTGACATTCACGACGATGCGCTCGGCCTCTGTACAGGCGTGAGCAATGACGGTCCCCCCGCCCGCGCGGTCAGTTGCCAGCGCATGCAAGTCCTGATATACCCGAGCGTGACCCCCAATCCGCATTCAGCATGCCATTCCAACCAGTTGGCTCCAGCCTCACACACTGGATGAAGGCCGCAATCGACAGGTCCGTCGAATGACAGCGGCCGTGGGTTTCCCTACAGCACCGACTCATTCGGGTTGGGCACAGTAACTATCAATTGGCAGATTTAGAGCCGGGTGCGTATCGAGTGCTGGATGGAACTCGGGTAGAATCGCATGCAAATACAAAACACGCGCGTCATCGTCGGCATGTCCGGCGGCGTTGATTCTTCGGTCACCGCCTATCTACTTCAACATGCCGGCTATCGGAATTCAGGGGCATGTTCATGAAAAACTGGGATGAAGACGATGGCACCGAATACTGCACCGCGCTGGCTGATCTCGCGGACGCTGAACGGGTGCTTCAAGAAACGCTTGGAATCCGGTTACATCAGGTGAATTTTGCCGCCGAATACTGGGATGGTGTGTTTGCGCATTTTTTGAGTGGGGGTGAAAGCGGACGCACACCCAATCCCGATATTCTGTGTAACCGAGAGATCAAGTTTCGCGCGTTTTCTCGACTATGCCCGCGACCTCGGCGGCGATCTCATTGCCACCGGCCACTATGTCAGACGCGTTGATGCACCAGACCCCCTGCATCGCGGCCTCGACCCCAATAAAGATCAAAGTTATTTTTTGTGGGCCCTATCAGCCGAACAAGTCAAGGCCAGCTTGTTCCCCATCGGCGACCTCCTCAAACCCCATGTGCGCGAGATCGCCGCATCACGGGCTTCATCCTGCTGAAAAAGATTCAACTGGCATCTGCTTTATCGGTGAACGGCGTTTCTCGGATTTCTTGAAGACCTATGTCAAACCCGAGCCTGGCGAGATCATCACAGAAACCGGTCAAGTGATTGGCACGCATCAAGGCCTCATGTTTTATACCCTCGGCCAGCGCCAAGGTATTGGGATCGGCGGGCTCAAGGATTTCAGTGATGCACCCTGGTTTGTCGCTGGAAAAAACGTGCAAACCAACCAGCTCACCGTTGTTCAAGGGACCGATCATCCCATGCTGTTCTCGCGTGCATTAACTGCAGGACAAATCAACTGGATCGGGGAGCCCCCAGTACTTCCGGGGCGTTTTACCGCCAAAGTTCGCTATCGCGCGCCCGACGCCACCCTGCGAGATTGCGTTACAGGGCGACCGCCTCCACATCACATTCGATCAACCCGAGCGTGCTGTGACACCGGGTCAATCTGTGGTGATTTATCAAGGTGACGCTTGTCTTGGTGGCGCCGTTGTGAGGGAAACTTCTTATGAGTCAAATCGACCGTCTTTATCCGCTGTGTGCGCTGGCCATGGCAGCCCCGCAGGTGGATCGTCTCGCCAATACCGGCATGGTCCCATACGATGAGTTCGCCCTACTGATCCAAAGTACGTTGACCCTATCTGCAGAGACCACCTTGGATATTTACGGCGGTGACATCGAGGGACTCCGTCCGGGATCAAAAATACTGCGCGAGATGCTCGGCCGTAGCGGCAATCGAAAGTACCCAGATGTGATCCGTTACTTCATCAGTCTCGCGCAGGTCGAACGCCAACTCAACCAAAGGCCGGGTGTTAAACACGCTTCGAGGCCATCTTGAGGTGGCTGTAGCCAAATCAGAATCATTAAACCCAACCCATGAGGCGGTCATTGAGACGCTCAATACGGCGTACCAAGAAACAGTGTCGACACTGAAGTTCCGCATCATGGTCACGGGCAACCATGGTCGACATCTACAGCAAGGGGCAACCCTGCGCGCTGAAATTACGTGCGCTTCTCTTAAGTGGCATCCGTGCAGCCCATGCTGTATCCGACAAAAGCTCGGCGGCGGACGACTTGCGCTGCTGTTTCAACGTGGCCGAGTCTTTAACGAACTCGACTCAATTGGTTTATGGGACGCTTATGACGCTTTCCACATTGACCGCGCTGTGCCATTGACGGCCGTTATGCGTAGGTGGACGCTCACCGTCCCATCGTCAACGAACTCCGGACTCATGCCGGGCTCGCATCGAGTGGAGCTCGCCTGGATCAAATCACTCGCCAATCACGCCGCTATTGACGAAGTGGCGCCGCTTTCACCAACAGGCCATTGCGAACATTGATGCAATCACCGCGAATTTCTCCGAGACCTGTGGCCAACGGATTAAAGCGATTGAGGCCACCACCAATCACGACGTCAAAGCGATTGAGTATTTCATCAAGGAAAAATTTGCTGACAACCCAGAGCTCAATGCCATCGCCGAATTCGTACACTTTGCTTGCACCAGCGAAGACATCAATAACCTCGCGTACAGCCTGATGCTGGCCAGAATGCGCGCAGACGTCCTCGCACCAAAAATGCGCGACATCATTGGCGTCTTACGCAAAATGGCGCACGAGTGGGCCGGTCACCCCATGCTCTCGCGCACCCATGGACAGAGCGCATCGCCAACCACTGTGGGCAAAGAGTTCGCCAACGTGGTTGCCAGACTGGAACGTCAATTGGCGCACTTTGAGGCGGTCATATTAAACGGCAAACTGAACGGCGCGGTGGGCAATTACAATGCGCACCTGGCAGCCTACCCTGACATCGATTGGCAAGCGCATGCGGAAGAGGTCATCGCCAATCTCGGCCTCACGCTCAACCCCTACACTACACAGATCGAGCCCCATGATTGCGTTGCGGAATATTTTGATGCGTTGAAACGCTTCAATACCATCGTGATTGATCTGGATCGGGATCTTTGGAGCTACATTTCGCTCGACTATTTCAAACAAAAAACGGTCGCCGGCGAAGTCGGTTCATCCACCATGCCACACAAAGTGAACCCTATTGACTTCGAAAACTCAGAAGGCAATCTCGGACTCGCCAATGCAATTTTTGAACATCTGTCAGCGAAACTCCCACTGTCCCGCTGGCAGCGTGATTTGACCGATTCAACCGTACTGAGAAACATTGGCGTCGGTGCCGCGCACAGTCTGATTGCCTTCGAATCGACACTGAAGGGACTGGGTAAGCTTGAGCTTAATCTTGCCGTGATTACCGATGACCTCGCCAAACGCTGGGAAGTGTTGGCTGAAGCGGTACAAACCGTCATGCGTCGCTTTGGTGTCGATGAGCCCTATGAGCAACTGAAAGCCTTAACGCGCGGTAAACCCATCGATGAAACCTCGCTTCGGCAATTCATCGAAGGGCTCGATATCCCAGATGAGGCCCGGCAGATGCTGTTACAGATGACGCCTTTGAATTACACAGGAAATGCCGAAGCGCAGGCTCGCAACGTATGACCATCGATGTGCTGGAGCATGTTGACCTCGCGGATGGGGCGACCCTCTCGCGCTATTGGCAGCACCAGCCGGTCGTGCTCAAACAGGCGGTGGATACGCAGGCGCTGGTGCCAGATCCTGAGATATTGCGTGACATTCTCACGCAAACAGATCTTCCTGCTCGGCTGATCACCGGCGAGGAAGGTGGACAGTTCACCCTCAAGCATGGGCCCTTTGATCGTTTTGACCCCCCCAAAGGACCCTGGACTGTATTAATCCAAGCACTTGAGCACCTGTTCCCAGAATACGATGCGCTCCGTCGCCAAATGCTCTGGCTTCCCAGCTGGCGTTTTGAAGATTGCATGCTGTCTTGGGCATCCCATGGCGGCAGTGTGGGACGCCATTTTGACCAATTCAGTGTTTTTTTGGTGCAATTGAACGGTCGGCGACGCTGGGAGCTTGGCCCAGAGGCCCAAGCATCATCACCACTCCTCGCAAATCAACCCTTGGCCTTGGTCGGCCCTGCAACACCCGACCTTACCATCGTGGTCGAGCCCGGTGATGTGGTGTATTTGCCACCGCGGGTGGTCCATCACGGCGTGGCGCTCGATCCCGACTGTATGACGCTGTCGATTGGATTTCGGGCACCCGATATCGGCCAGATTTTGGAAATTGCACTCGAGCACTGCGATGCGACCAGTGCGTGGTTGCGCTTTAATGACCCTGATCTCGGAGTCCGTCGTGGTCCTGCCGAGATTACCCACAGGGATTTGGCACACCTCGATCGACTGATCGCACAGTTCACTGAAGATCGCGCCAAAATGGCTTCGATCTTGGCGACACGCGTGACCTCACCCTACCTCGATAATCCACCCGAAGCCGATTTAGGCCAAGCGGAAGCCATGGCGCTGATTGAGGATGATGGCCAATTTGAGCTCGATCCAGGCACCAGAATGGCCTATTTTGAACGGACAATTTTTATCAACGGAGAGCACATTGGTGATCAAGCACCTGATGCCATTCTTCAACTCGCTGATACGCGGGCCATCACCAGTCGAACCATCCGAGCGCTCGAGCCAAGTTGGCGAAACCATATCGTCACACTCCTCACAGACGGCGGACTTCAACCGGCCGAGGACGCAGATTGAATGGGTCTCGTGGGACACCCATCAAGCAAGCCTGCAAGCCATTCGAACCGCCGTTTTTGTTGACGAACAACAGATTGATCCTGCCGACGAATGGGATGATCAGGATGCGCAGGCCGCGCATCTGTTAGCCATTCGTGACGGCCAACCCGTGGGTTGTGCGCGCATTCTCGATGACCACAAGATCGGTCGCATGGCGGTACTGGCCCCACACCGACAACACAATGTCGGCAGTAAACTGTTGCGTGCGGCGATCACGCGGATTCAGGATACGGGCCATGAGCCCACCCTTGGTGCCCAAGTCAGCGCGATGGGCTTTTATGCCAATCACGGCTTCCTGCCAGAGGGCCCTATCTTTGACGACGCAGGCATCCCTCACAGACAGATGCGCCTCGCGGGCGATCAAAGCAAAACACTGATGCCCCTTGATGCCGAGTCACTGCGTTTTGATACGCCATCGCTCCTCGTCGCGATCGAACCACAGATCGACCAAGGCTGTATGCGCATCAACCTGTTGCGACTGTCGTCGGACGAGGCCGCGTGGCTCACGCCGAGACTCTGTTGTGTTGCCGCCACCCATGGGATGCATACGCTGATTCTGGAAATTCCTGAGGGTGAAACCCACTTTCCGCTACAACCACCCGAGTTGTTCTGATGCTGTTGCATGGATTGAGTGACGCATGGCCCATGGGCACGTGGGTCGTGGCACAAGTGCTATTTTGGTCGGTCTTGGCGTGGTCGGTCATCAAACTCGATCTTACCCATTTGAAGGACTTCAAAGACACCAGTGCTTGGGCCGCAACGACGCTGTTCTTTACTCTATTGTGGCGTCTCAACGCAGGTATTGAGCCCGGACTCAATTTCCATATTTTTGGATCCGCGCTATTAACGTTGTTATTCGGTTTCCATTACATGCTGATTGGTGGTGTGTTGGGCATGATTGGCAACGCCCTATCGGGATCTGGCACCATCATCGACATACCGATGTCTGCGCTTGCGGTCTTGGTTATTCCAGGCGCGGTCACACACCTCATCTGGCGACTGACACTTTACCGCCTGCCACCCAACTTTTTTGTCTACATCTGGGGCGTGGGATTTTTTGGCGCCAGCGTTGCTGTGTGCGTTTCCGGGACCGCAGTCACCACGGTGCTTTGGGTCTCCGGGCTATACGACTTGGATTATCTGACGAGTTTCTATTTTCCGTACAGCTTAATGCAGGCATTTCCGGAAGGGTTTATTACGGGAACCGTGCTATCACTCCTCGTGGTGTACCAACCGCAGTGGGTCGCAACCTTCCGCGATGAGTTCTATTTAAACCATGAGAAGCCAAGCGACGCCCATCGCATTCGGCAAAAAAAATCGTCAGACGAGTGACCACCCAGGCGCTTGTCCTGAGGTTTTGTAGGGAAAGAACTCCATCATTTGTCCCTGCCGAATCCGTTCCTGCAAACCAATCCAATAACTGGCGTCAAATAAATCACCATGCAGTGCCGCAAATTCATTGCGAATCTTCGCTGATGGGAATAAGAAAGTTGCAAACTCTTCTGGGAACACGTCGTGGGGCGCGATGTTGTACCACGGCTCAGAGGCCATCTCCTGCTCATAGGTCTGTGGCTCTGGAATCTTCCTGAAGTTGACTTCAGTCAGATAGGAAATCTCATCGTAATCATAAAAGACCACCCGTCCGTGGCGCGTCACACCGAAATTCTTCAGTAACATGTCGCCCGGGAAAATATTGGCGGCGGCCAATTGTTTAATGGCCTGTCCATATTCATCCAATGCCGCGATGCGCTCTTCTTC
>JAGYIK010000280.1 GCA_018402605.1 Litorivicinus sp.
GAATGTCGTAATACCACTTTGCGTCGCCCAGGAACTCTTCGAATGAGGGTCCTTCGATGTTCCAGGTAGCAAAGATCAAGCCGCCATAGAGTACTGAGCGCGCTTTTTTCAGGCCCAGCTCGGATTCAGGCAGCATTGTGCCGTGCATGCATTCACGCTTGACCGGGGAACCGATAAAGTCGCCATTCGGTCGGAAAGCCCAACCGTGATAAATACATTTATGAATCTGTGCATTACCGCAATCGGTCAGCGCCACACGCATGCCACGGTGCGGGCAGACGTTCAAAGTCACGTGGATCTCATTTTGCTTGTCCCGCGCCACAATGACGGAGTCGCCACCGATGTCGCGGACCATGAAATCATTCGCGTTGGGGATTTCGGACTCATGGCCGAGCAGCACCCAGGTCTTGCCGAAAATCTTTTCCATTTCCATCTGATAAATTTCAGGGTCAGAGAGCACACGCATTTGCACTTCACGCGTCTCTGGATAGATCAAATCAGAAATCTTGGTGCCATCGGAAAGCACCTGGCTGGTTTTAGTAAGCATGTTCGCCTCCAGTTTTATTAGGGGTCTTATCAGGCCGCGCTAAGCATCAATTGATTTAATGCTTGGTAACTCTTAGCTCAGCACCAAGCAAATCACATTGAAAGACATTTGTGAACAGATTTTAGTGATCTGTATCAATTTGACTTTAATTTTTTCCATCAGGTGTTTTCAAAATGGATTGTCTTTCTCCCCCACTTGAGTGCGCAACATGCCAATTCCGTCTACTTCCAGCTCGATCACGTCGCCGGGCTTGAGGTTACGTAACTGCTCCAGGCCACAGCCATTGCCTACAGTGCCCGAGCCCAAAAACTCTCCACTGTGCAGGGTCTCGGACTGCGATACATGGGCAATGACATCTTCAAACTGCCAGCGCATATCGCGCGTGTTGCCCCGGCCCCACTCTTCGCCATTCACTCGGGCGATCATATTCAGATCATAGGGATCTTCGAGTTCATCCGCCGTAACCAGGCAGGGACCCATAATATTGGCGGTATCAAAATCCTTGCCCTTCGCCGGGCCGAGCATGCCGCTCATCTCTTTCGCCTGAGCATCTCGGGCGCTGATGTCATTGAAAATCGTGTAGCCGAAAATGTGCTGCCGGGCGTTTTCACGCGTAATGTCTTTGCCGCGCTTGCCAATGTAGCAGCCAAATTCAAGCTCAAAATCCAGT
>JAGYIK010000281.1 GCA_018402605.1 Litorivicinus sp.
TCCCGATCCAGCGCTGGTTGAGATCGTTCGGGATACCTTTAATTGGACAGGCGAAAATACCATCACGTCCATCACAGCCGATGATCTCGACGACTTCCTCGAAGCGCTGGAAGAAAGCGACGACGGGGATGCGGAAGGACTGTTAAAGGCACTGACACCCTTAGCGGGCAGCGAAGAGCCGCTGGTGGTCTGTATTCTCGCAACCGATGAAAAGCCAGCATCAGTGCCCGAGGTGTATCTGAAGCTCTCGCTGATCTCGATGCGCAAGATCCAGCCCCATGGCACCAATCTGGACGGCATGTTCGGTGTGTTGCCAAACGTCGCTTGGACCAGTCAAGGACCGATTGACGTTAAAGAGCTGGCCCATGCGCAGACGCGTGCCCGTGCGCACGGTGAAGTCCTCACAGTCCACTCGGTCGACAAATTTCCACGCATGGCTGACTTTGTTGTTCCACATGGCGTGCGTATTGGTGATGCCTCACGCGTTCGCCTCGGCGCCCATTTAGGCGAAGGCACAACCGTCATGCATGAAGGGTTCGTTAACTTTAACGCTGGCACCCTCGGTGTCTCCATGGTGGAAGGTCGGATCTCGGCCGGTGTCGTGGTCGGCGATGGCTCAGACTTAGGTGGCGGCTGCTCCACCATGGGGACCCTCTCCGGTGGTGGCAACATCGTTATCTCGGTGGGCGAGCAATGCCTATTGGGCGCCAATGCGGGCCTAGGCATCCCATTGGGCGATCGATGCACCGTGGAATCTGGTCTGTACCTGACCTCCGGCGCGAAAGTCCGCGTTTTGGATAATGAAGGCCAGCCAGTGGCCACCATGAAGGCACGGGATTTAGCTGGGCAAAGTGATCTGTTGTTCCGCCGTAACTCGGTCACCGGCGAGATCGAATGTTTGGCCAATAAGTCGGCTATCGCCCTGAATGCCGAACTGCACGTGAATAACTGAACCGCTATGCACTGCCCCGTTCGCCAACTCACCGAAGAGCTGATCCAGCGCCCCTCCATCACACCAGACGATGCAGGTTGCCTCACTGTGATCGGCACACGTTTGGCCGCGCTCGGCTTCCAGCTCGAGCGAATGGACCGCGGTGGTGTCGCCAATCTCTGGGCTACCTATGGCCAACAGGGCCCGATGCTCTGTTTTGCAGGCCATACCGATGTGGTCCCAACCGGTGACGCGTCCGCATGGAGCTCAGATCCA
>JAGYIK010000282.1 GCA_018402605.1 Litorivicinus sp.
TTGAGGAGTATGAGTCGGCCAAAGCACGCGGAGCGAATATCCTCGCTGAGCTTGTTGGCTTTGGCATGAGCGATGATGCCCATCACATGACGGCGCCTGCGGAAGATGGCCGTGGAGCGCGTGCGGCAATGCAAAATGCCCTGCGCGACGCTGGGGTTTCGGCTGATGCGATCGATTATGTCAACGCACATGGTACATCGACACCACTTGGCGATGTCGCGGAGTCTCAGGCCATTGAATCATTGATGGGCGCGCACGCGTCTCGCGTTGCTGTGAGTTCGACGAAGTCGATGACAGGTCATGCACTCGGTGCGGCCGGTGCGCTCGAAGCCTGTTTTTCCGTCTTGGCACTGCGCGATCAAGTATTGCCCCCAACAATTAATCTGGATCAGGTTGGTGATGGTTGCCGGTTAGACTATGTGCCCAATGTGGCACGTGATGCCACGGTTAAAATGGCGCTGTCGAATAGTTTCGGTTTTGGCGGGACGAACGGAACACTCATCTTTAAACGGATGTGATGGTGAAACGATTCAGGAATCTGGTTGTTGGCGGTCTCCTCATTGTAGGGCTCGTGGTTGGATTCGGTCTGTACCTTGACAGTCGACTCGAGCAACCGGTGGCGGTGTCCTCACTTGAAGTCCCACTGGGGACGCCGGCCAATCAAATTCTCGCGACCTTAGCACCGTCGATGTCGCAGACCGAGCGTGCGCTTATTTTCCGGTTGCACCCCGAATTTTCCGCGCTTCAAGCCGGGCGGTATGCCTTTGTCACCGATATGAGCGTTCGAGATGCCTTGCGGGCGATTCAAATTGGCGATGCCGTCACCAGTCGTTTGACGATACCTGAGGGGATTCGGGCGTCTGATTTATTCACGCGCATGATGCAAAGTGCAGAGTTGACTGGAGATGTTCCAGATGAGCAGCAGCTCACCAGTATGCTGCAACCTGGATTTGCGCATCCTGAGGGTGCGTTTCTTGCGGAGACCTACATCTGGAAGCCGCCAATGGAGCGGAGCCGATTTCTTGAATTGGCGCACCTCGCGTTGGTTGATGCGTTAGACGACGCGTGGTCGAATCGTGCGGATAGCGTTGATCAGGTGCTGTCGTCGCCTCACGAGCTCCTCATTTTGGCCTCGATTGTTGAAAAAGAGACTGCAGTTGCCGAAGAGCGTCCGCGGGTCGCTGGGGTATTTATCGAACG
>JAGYIK010000283.1 GCA_018402605.1 Litorivicinus sp.
ACGTCGGGTTAACACCATCCGTTGCTGATCTGGCAATAGACGGAGCCATTGTGCGACATGGGTGGTCTGATCTGATTCGATGATCTGCTCCTCGGGGCCCGGCTCGTCAGAGACCAGTAAGTCCACCGCAAAGGTCCCCTCTTCGCCATCCACCGGCTGATCGAGCGATATGATCTGATCCTGTGGTGAAAACCAGTGATCCAGATTGCGCCGGCTGTATCCGGGCTCGCCTTGCTGCTCAGCTTCGATTTGCTTACGTTCCGCCCAATATTCCCGCTGTTTATGGATGGGTGTGCGTACCGTTTTGGATTGATTCATCAAAGCCCGCTCCACAGCCTGACGGATCCACCAGGCCGCATAGGTCGAGAACCGATAGCCCATTTCTGGATCAAACTTATCCACCGCACGCATGAGTCCTAAATTACCCTCTTCCACCAGATCGGCGAAGTCGACACCTCGGGCCCGGTAGCGACCGGCGATGCTGATGACAAGTTTAAGATTGCGTTCGATAAACTCCTGACGTGCGGCTTCAGAACCGGCCTGCACCTGACGTCCAAGCAATAGCTCATCTTCTGCAGTCATCAGTGGATGGCGGTTTAAGTGGTTGAGGTAGGTTTGGCTGGATAGTGAATCAATCATGGTCTGCTCCTTCAGTTGAGCCGGTATTGTGATCCACTGAAGCATCCCGGCACACTTGGACCGAAGGACAGCTATCCCCGTTTTGGCAGTAAACCCGTCGGATTGATCGGGGTTCCTTCTTTTCGAATCTCGAAATGCAGCTTGACCCGATCGGTGCCGGTGGAGCCCATCTGTGCAATTACTTGCCCACCTTGGACCACATCGCCGACGCGAACAGCCAGCGTCTGATTATGTCCATAGGCACTTAACAACTGCCCCTCATGGCTGATAATGACCAAATTACCAAACCCCACCAACCCATCACCGGCATAAACGACACGACCTGCAGCAGCCGCCTTCACGGGCGATCCCGCTTGCCCACCGAGTTGTAACGAACGACTGAAGCGTGTCTTGGTCGAGTATCCTTCTAAGACAGGACCATCAACCGGCCATTGCCAGCCTGCAAGCGCAGGCACGGCCGCTGCCGGCGCCGGTTTTGCGGGTTGCGTCGGCTTGGTTGCAACGACGGGCGCAGGCTTGACTGGCTCAGCAGGTCGTTCCACAGGCTCTGGTGTCG
>JAGYIK010000284.1 GCA_018402605.1 Litorivicinus sp.
CTCAAACCGTGGCTGATCTGCTGCGATGTGTTGTAACGGTGTATAGGACTCACCGGTTTTCTGATCATGCAGGGTTGCTTGCCGATGAGAAAAGGTCCCGCGACCCACGTCTTGGCCCGTAAACCGCACACCCACCTGCTGATCCAGAAGCGTTGCATACGCCAAGTTTTCGGCAAAGCCCCAGTTACAGGGCAAGGTTCCAGCAGCCATCTTTCGGCGGTCATCGTAGGTTTTTTCGACCTGCTTTTGCATGACAAAACCTTCAGGCACGGTATTAATCATTTGCCCGAGTTCTTTTAAGCGCTCCATCGGAAAGCTGGTGTCATGATCCGCCGTCCACTGATGACCCAAGTAGGGCTCCCAATTGACGAACAACTTCGCATCCGGTTCCCGAACGAGTGTCGCCACCACAGGCTCACCGGCGTCCAAAGCTGCGCGGTAGTCATCCTCAAGTTGCGCAACCTCAGCAGTCGATAACACATGCGTGGCAACCAAGTGCTCCGCATACAGCGCACGCGTCGTTTTCTGCTGTTTGATCTGGTTATACATCAGTGGCTGAGTCGCACTGGGTTCATCCGCTTCGTTGTGACCTCGGCGCCGGTAACAAATCAAATCAATGACGATGTCTTTCTTGAACTCATAGCGGTAATCCATGGCCAGCTGCGTCACAAAGTTCACAGCTTCCACATCATCTGCATTGACGTGGAAAATCGGCGCTTGAACCATCTTCGCCACATCGGTGCAATATTCTGTCGAGCGCGCATCATCTTGACGCGATGTCGTAAATCCGACTTGGTTATTCACAATCACATGGATCGTGCCACCTGTGCGGTAGGCACGCGTTTGCGACATTTGGAAGGTCTCCATCACCACACCCTGGCCCGCAAATGCTGCGTCACCATGAATCGAGATGGCCACAACGCGATCACCCGATGGATCGGAGCGACGATCTTGACGCGCGCGGACACTGCCTTCCACAACCGGCGAGACAATCTCCAAATGTGATGGGTTAAACGCCATGGCCAGGTGCACTTCACCACCGGGTGTCGCAACGTTCGAACTGAAGCCTTGGTGGTATTTGACATCACCGTGGTGATCGAAGGTGGCTTTACCGTCAAACTCGTCAAACAGATCTTTAGGGCTCTTCCCGAGTGTATTCACCAGAAGATTGAGCCGCCCGCGAT
>JAGYIK010000285.1 GCA_018402605.1 Litorivicinus sp.
TGAGTATGGTCCATAACTGGTGAGCCCACCTGTGGTCGCCAGCGCATTGTGCGTCCCACATAAATGCCACTCGCTCGGGGGCCAGCAGTCTCTGGCGACAAATACGGTCATCAGATAACATATCCTCTGCCCAGTTGCGCAGCGGACCAGACAACCACTGTTCGATCGGGATCCCAAATCCCATCTTGGGGCGTTCAAAGAGCGAGCGGGGAACATGTCGCGACAGGACTTCACGCAAGGCCCATTTAGTTTTTCCATTCTTGATCTTGATCGACATCGGCAGCGACCATGCAAACTCCACAAGATCATGGTCGAGGAATGGCGCCCGGCATTCAAGGCTATGCGCCATCGTGGCACGATCGACCTTGGCCATAATGTCACCCGGCAGGTAAGTCATCGTATCGACAAACATCATCACTTCGCGGGGGTCGTCGAGTTTAGGCCACTCGATAGGACAATCAACAAGCACCATAGGTGGCTGTGCCCCAAGAACCATCGATTGCTTGCCGTATTGCTGAGACACCAAAATGGAATAGAACGCCGCAATATCTGGGGCTCCCAGAACCCGCCCCAGCTTTTGAATGCGGTTCCTAACCGCCGGAAAAGTCTTGGTACCAGGCAAACATGTGATCAACCAATCGATCACATGTGCCGGGGCATGATGCATCATGGCCGCCACGATCGATCGTACTGAGCCGGGCAACGCTGAAAGCTTGCGATAAGAGGCATATCCGAGCCCATATCGATTATATCCACCAAAAAACTCGTCCCCTCCGTCGCCACTAAGTACAACAGTGACACTCTGTCGCGCGAGCTTCGCCAGGATCAGGGTCGGAATCTGCGACATATCTGCGAAAGGTTCATCCCATATGAGTGGCAAATCCGGGATGACATTTAACGCATCGCGAGAAGTGACATAGAGCTCGGTGTGCCGCGTGCCCAAATGCTGAGCGACTTCCTTTGCCATTACCGCCTCGTTGTAACCTTTCACATCAAACCCGATTGTGAAGGTTTGAACTGGTCGTTTGGCTTGCGATTGCATCAAGGCGACTACCAATGACGAGTCAATTCCTCCTGAGAGGAAAGCGCCAAGTCCGACATCGGCCTCCATCCGGGATGTCACAGAGGCCTTCAAGCGCTGCTCAAGTAGGTCAATAAGCTCGGCTTCCGAG
>JAGYIK010000286.1 GCA_018402605.1 Litorivicinus sp.
GGGGTTTCCGGGCTACTTTTTGATCGTTGCAGACTTCATCCGCTGGGCTAAGGAAAACCACATTCCGGTGGGTCCAGGGCGTGGATCTGGGGCTGGATCGATCGTCGCTTGGGCGCTGAAAATTACCGATTTAGATCCGATTGAGCACGACTTGCTGTTTGAGCGATTCCTCAATCCAGAGCGGGTCTCGATGCCGGATTTCGATGTCGACTTCTGCATGGAAGGACGGGATCGAGTGATCGACTATGTGGCCAATCGGTATGGCCGAGAGGCCGTCTCACAAATTGTGACCTTTGGTTCGATGGCAGCGAAGGCGGTGGTCCGCGATGTGACACGAGTCCAAGGGAAACCCTATGGGCTGGGTGATCGATTGGCCAAGCTGATCCCATTTGAGGTCGGTATGACCTTGGATAAAGCCTATGAAGCAGTTCCAGAGCTGGCACAACTGATCACCGATGACGAGGATGTCCGTGAAGTTTGGGAGATGGCCTTAAAGCTTGAAGGGCTGTCACGGAACACCGGAAAGCATGCCGGTGGTGTGGTGATCGCTCCGGGCAAGCTGACGGATTTTACCGCCTTGTTATCCGAAGCCGATGGCTCAGGACTGGTTACGCAGTTGGATAAGGATGATGTCGAGGCCGCTGGACTGGTTAAGTTCGACTTCTTGGGACTTCGGACACTGACGATTATTGATTGGGCGCTTGGCTTAATACGACAAACTCAAGGCGATGCGCCGGTGATCGAGCACATTCCGATGCAGGATCCGAAGGTGTTTGAGCTGCTGTGTCGGGGGGACACCACCGCGGTATTCCAGTTGGAATCACGTGGTATGAAGGAGTTAATCCGTCGATTAAAGCCCAACTCATTCGAGGACATCGTGGCCTTGGTTGCGCTCTTCCGTCCGGGTCCTCTGCAATCCGGCATGGTGGATGACTTCATCAACAGAAAGCACGGGCGTGCGCGGGTCGAGTATCCGCATCCTGATTTGGAACCGATTTTGAAAAACACCTATGGCGTCATTTTGTATCAAGAACAGGTGATGCAAATCGCACAGGTGCTCGCAAATTACTCCTTGGGTGCGGCCGATCTCCTGCGGCGAGCGATGGGTAAGAAAAAACCCGAAGAAATGGAGAAGCAACGCGCAATCTTTTTGCAGGGCACAGGCGAGC
>JAGYIK010000287.1 GCA_018402605.1 Litorivicinus sp.
CGTGATGGGCTGGGGTTTTGTGGTGCGCAGCTGCAAAGTGGTTGCGCTCGCGCAAAATACGTACCTATACTACGCCAAACAATAACAATGGCGTGGGAGTGATCTGATGAATTTTGCGGAAATTGAGAAGTTGGAAAGCTGGGCTGACGTTAATCCATTTGACGTGCCGCTGGATAAAATTGATATGTCACGTCCCGAGCTCTATGAGGCCAATGTTCACGAGAAATGGTTTGCCAGGTTACGCAAGGAAGACCCCGTACATTACTGCGCGGAGAGCATGAACGGACCCTATTGGTCCGTCACCAGGTTTGAGCACATCATGCAGGTTGACAGCAACCACAAGGTTTTTTCTTCCGACAGGTCGATTTCCATTGTTGACCCGCAGGACTTTAATCCCACCAATTTTATTGCCATGGACCAGCCCAAGCATGATGTTCAACGCCGAGTGGTGTCGCCGGCAGCTGCCCCCAGCAATCTCGCCCAACTTGAGGGGGTGATGCGCGAGAAAGCCGCGTCTATTCTCGACAGTTTGCCTGTTGGTGAGACTTTCGACTGGGTTGATAAGGTCTCTATTGAAATGACCACCTATATGCTTGCCATATTGTTCAACTTCCCCATGGAAGATCGGCGTCTGTTGACCCACTGGTCTGATATGGCGACGTCAGTGAAAGGCATAGGCAACTTCGAGCATGATGATGAGTTCCGAGAGCAGGAATTGATGAAGTGCCTGGAATATTTCAATCGGCTCTGGCACGAACGAAAGGGCGACACAACGAGCTTTGACTTTGTCAGTATGCTGGCAAATTCACCAGACACTGAAGATATGATCAATGAGCCTATGGAGTATCTCGGTAACCTGATCCTGCTGATTGTTGGCGGCAACGACACCACGCGTAATTCAATGAGCGGTGGCGTTTTAGCGCTGAACGAAAATCCCGCCCAATATGCGCTGTTGCGCAAAAATCCCGAACTTATTCCTAAGATGGTCTCTGAAATTATTCGCTGGCAAACGCCGTTGCCACACATGCGCCGCACCGCACTTGAAGATACTGTTATCGGTGATAAACAGATTAAGAAGGGCGACAAGGTCATCATGTGGTATGTGTCGGGCAACCGTGATGAGTTGTCTATCGACAAGCCCCACCAGTTTATTATCGACAGAGTCA
>JAGYIK010000288.1 GCA_018402605.1 Litorivicinus sp.
CCTTGGTGGTGCTAGCTGGTGTCACCGCGGTCTTGGTTATGGCAGCACTGGATGTGCAGTCGGGCGCACTGACCGTCGGTGCCTTTGTGATGCTCAATACCTACATGTTGCAGGCATTTCAGCCGCTCGGTTTTCTTGGCAGTGTGTACCGCGAGATTCGGCAATCCCTGATTGATATGGAGAATTTATTCGAGGTGCTCTCAGAGCCTGCCGAGACAGAAACAGCCGAGCTTGATGCCTTGCCTTCCCAGTCTGACGTGGTCTTTGATCACGTCGCTTTTGGCTACCGTGCGGATCGGGCTGTGCTTCGCGATGTGAGTTTGACCATTCCGGAGGGGCAAACTGTCGCTGTGGTCGGAGAGACAGGCAGTGGGAAAACCACATTGGCGCGGCTCTTGTTGCGGTTCTATGAGCCAACGGCTGGATCGATCTCCATCGGTGGTGTCGATATCCGCCAGGTGTCACGCGAGACACTGCGTCAACGCATCGGTGTGGTGCCTCAGGACACAGTGTTATTCAACGACACGCTGCGCTACAACATCCTGTACGGAAACTTGGGTGCCTCTAGAGCGTCCCTTGACGCGGCCGTTGAGGTGGCTGGGCTCAGTGCCTTCGTCGCCAGTTTGCCAGAAGGTCTTGAGACCGAGGTCGGAGCGCGTGGTTTGAAGCTTTCTGGTGGTGAGAAACAGCGCGTGGCGATTGCGCGCGCAGTGCTAAAAGAACCGGCCATCATGGTGTTTGATGAAGCCACCTCCTCACTCGATACCGCGACAGAAGCGGCGATCCAGGCAAATCTCGAGCGGGTGGCGCTTAAACAAACGACCTTTGTCATTGCCCATCGACTCAGTACAGTGACCAAGGCCGATCAGATTTTAGTGTTGGCCGATGGCTGTGTGTCTGAGCGGGGGACGCACCAAGAGCTGATCGCGCAAAATGGTGTCTATGCGAGGTTGTGGGAGGCACAAAGTCAGCAGGACGCTCTTGATCACTAAAGGTTGTCAGTTGACAACCCTGGGTGCGAATCCCATACTCGAGACTAGGAGTCGGAATGCGTCGTTCATTACACCCGAAAAAAGACATTGAAGCCGCGCTCAAGTATGCAGAAGAGAAGGGCTGGCGAGTCGAGATGGGTGGTAGTCATGCCTGGGGCAAAATTTTCTGCCCT
>JAGYIK010000289.1 GCA_018402605.1 Litorivicinus sp.
ACTCTGCTTGGGCGCGCTACTTGGATTCTCAACGGCCTGTCTGTTGTCGCTATCCAACAGATTGCAACGTGCTGCAATGCCGCTCTTGATTGTCAGCCAGGCGTTACCGGTTTTTGCACTCGCACCGATTCTGATGCTTTGGCTCGGCTATGGCTTTGCATCCAAATTGGCCATGACTACGCTGATCGTCTACTTTCCCGTGACCGCCGCCACACTGTCAGGATTTCGGGCCTGTCCGATCGCTTGGGAAGATACCTTTCATACGCTGCATGCCAAAAAATGGCATTTGTTTTGGCAAATCCGGGTCCCTATGGCATTGCCACACACACTGTCTGGGCTGCGCATTGCCGCCTCGGTGGCACCGATCGGTGCTGTGGTTGGAGAATGGATTGGCTCATCGAGCGGACTGGGATACTTGATGTTGCATGCCAATGGCCGGGGTCAAACAGATTTAATGTTTGCAGCCTTATTGGTGCTCTGCATTGAAGCCTTATTGGTATGGACTGTGGTGAACCGGCTGTCACGCCGGTTCGACCACTTTATGCCAGAGACATCACTTACCTGATGGCAAGCTGCCTTCGATCCCTTCAACATAGAAATCCATGCTCAAGAGCGTGCCGTCATCGGCTGTTTCGCCAGCGTTTAACCACACAGAACCGTCTTGCTTGTTGATCGGTCCAGTAAATGGATGCAAGCGACCTTCGGAGATCGCGGTAACCGCCTCTTCTGCCATCGCACGGACATCTTCAGGGACTGCATCACCATACTCTGCCAAACGCACCATCCCTGTATTGAAACCACCCCAAACATCTGTCGAGGTCCAGGTACCGTCTAACACTGCACCGACACGCTCAACATAGTAGGGCGCCCAGTCATCAATGATTGAGGTGAGCTGCGCTGTTGGACCAAAGCTCTTCATGTCAGAGGCCTGGCCAAATGCGAAGATGCCCCGCTGCTCGGCAATCTGCATGGCTGCAGGAGAGTCGGTGTGTTGCATGAGGATGTCAGCACCCTGATCGATCAGTGCTTTTGCAGCATCCGCCTCTTTGCCTGGATCAAACCAAGTCGACACCCAGATAATTTTGAACTGTACGTCTGGATTGACGCTCTTGGCCGCCAAATAGGCCGCATTGATACCACGCACAACTTCAGGAATTGGGAAAGA
>JAGYIK010000029.1 GCA_018402605.1 Litorivicinus sp.
TGCGTACATGGGATCTCTCCTGGTTCATCAAATAAATTGTGCGGTGCACAAGGTTTGGGGAAAAGATACCATGTTGCAGTGCAACGTCAACACTTTTTTGTGCATTGCACCAAAAAGAATGCTCAGTCTTTAGTCGGAGTCATTTTGCCAAGCATGGATTTTGACATCGACTCCCAAAGTTTCATATTGTCTTCGGTCATCTTCTGCAGCATCCCAATGGGCGTGGCCCCAATGACGGTGCGCATTTGATCCTGCATGGTTTCTTGCTGATTGAGGAAGAACGAGATCGACTGCTCAAGGAAATGTGCCATATTGGTTTGCATGCCGGAGCCGTAGAAACGAATCAGATGTTGCAGCACCTCATTGGTGAGGACATGTTCGCCAGCATCATTTTCTTGTTCCAAAATAATCTGTAACAGAATCGTGCGTGTCAGGTCTTCGCCGCTTTTCGAGTCCAGGACACGGAAACGTTCATGGCCCAGAACGAGATCGCGGACGTTATCGATGGTGACATAGCAACTCTGTGAGGTGTCATAGAGGCGGCGATTGGGGTATTTTTTCAGAGTTCGCATGCGATTGCCTTGATTTCTGGGATTATTATGACGAACTCTAACCATAAATGCGGCTTTGCGCAAAAGGATTAAGGGGCTTTGTTTGCAGGGATTCCAGGGCTTCAACCGCGATGATCAGGAATGGATCCAAGTCTGGTTGAAACGACTCTCGCACGAAACTGAGCTCGTGAAATTCTTCGAGCCAGGCGGTTTTTCCGAGCTTGGGCACGCACTCACCGCCATGTCTGTCGAGGACCCCGAGCGATTTCAGCGACTTTCCACAGAGGTGATGCCGGAGGTTCTGGGCGTTCTGTGTGCCACCGATCGTGAGGAGCATGCGTGGGACACCCTGTTTGATTCAGTGATGGATCGCTTCCCTGAAATGGAGGCCATGGATCGTGGGCAGATTCTGTGGTTGTTGCGTCAGCTCAGTGAGACCGATGCCCTCATCCACAAGCTGAAAAAGACGCTCGAGTCCGGTGAGATTGATTTCACCAAGGGGTTAGAGAACTGGCGCACCGATGTCCTCAACGGCTCGATATTGCCGGACACCTTGCGGCCGGGTGCATTTCAGTTGGGTGAAAACTTGGCTGCGACACCGCGATGAGGCTTTGAGAACCAGCTGCTTCACTGATTCAATACCAATTCCACGCACGCTCAAGTCCATACCAACCCGATTTTGCTGATTCCGGCCTATGTGAATCGGTTTTATATCCTCGATTTGTCCGAAGAATATCTTCCATGGTGCGGTGGCTTTTGGATCAGGGTCATACCGTCTTCTTGATGAGTTGGGTGAATCCGACAGATCTGCTGGCCAACTATGATATGACACATTACGTGCTGGACGGCGCGCTGACCGCTGTTGATCAGATCGAACGGATGGCGCCGGAATCGAAAATCCAGTTGATGGGGTATTGCGCCGGCGGTGTGATCGCCACCATCCTCGCAGCTTGGATGAAAGCACGGGGTGATCACCGCGTTGTGTCGCTGACATTACTGACGACCTGCGAGCTGGACTACAGCCGCCGGCCCCTTGGGTCAACTGGTGTCCCGTGAGCGCATTGATGCGTTGAAGAAACCGCTCACAGACCTCGGTTACTTACCGGCTGAACTGATGCTGCGTACCTTTGCTAGCCTCAGACCACACGATCTGTTGTTCGGCCGGATTCTCAATTCCTATGTCTTTGGCGAACGCGCAAAACCATTTCCGTTGTTGCACTGGTTGGGTGACGGGACCCGCACGCCGGCCGCATTGGTGCTCTGGACGCTTGAGCACCTCTATCTTGAGAATCGCTTGGTTGGCCCAAACCCCTTCTGAACTGGAGGGACAGGAAATCAATCTCAAACAGATCGATATTCCAGTCTTTGTGATGGCGGTTTTTGAAAATGATATCTCGCCCTGGCAGGGTGTGGTGGCTGTGCATGATGCATTTACCTATCTTCGCTGACGCTTGTGTTAGGAAAAGGCGGGGATTACGCTAACTCGGAGGATCAACCCGGGCCGAAGTGATGTCAGGACAATGATTACTTTTTACACGCATCTGAACCACAAGCGATCTGATTCGCGCAACACATGGTACGGAAGCTGTGATCCCCTGGGAGGACTTCTTGGTTTCAACGGCAAGGGACCAATGGGCGCGCTCGTTGCCCCGGGTGGCGTATTCGGCCAATCATTGAGCTGGCTCCAGTCGGTATGCGTCCCGGCAGCCATAAAAAGCTGGCCCACCAGGCCCCTTCAGTTACTTCCACGTTATCGAAAATTCTGGGCCCGCCCGAAGACCCGTTGGCCAGCGTGCAGTAATGGTTTTCATGTGGGTAGAAGCGCACACCATCGACCATGCATGTGTAGCACCAAAGAGACTCCGCTTCCAGCCGCCGAAGCGTATGAAATGCCATCGGCACAGGAATCGGCACGTTCACACCTTACTTCTCCAGCCCACTTTGGACATTCTCAGTAAACTGACGCGCGGTGTCGCCATCGCGTGTGAAGATTGCGGTGCCATTGCCGTAATTCATGGGCATTAATGAGATCCAGGGCCTCAGCGTAGCTCGACGCGCACCAATTGAGAGTACGACCGAAGACTTCGGTCATAAATTCGCATACCAGGCTTGACGTGATCAAACAGGGTTGGCCCAACAAAGTGACCCATTTTCTGAACCTGGACGGTAAAGCGCACCATCAATGATCAGCGTTGCGCCCTCATTCACCCCTTGATCGATGTAACCGCTGACCTTATCTGCGTGTTCGCGCGGTCACAAGATATCCCATGTGTGGCTCGGGTTCTTGCCAAGACCTGGCCCCACTTGCATGTTCGCGATCTCTACCTTGAGGTCGGAGACCAGTTTGTCGGCGACAGCATCACCGACACAGACTGCCACAGAAATCGCCATGCAGCGCTCGCCTGCCGATCCATAGGCGGCTCCCATCAGTGAGTTCACGACCTGTGCTGGGTCGGTCGGGCATCACGACCATGTGGTTTTTGGCGCCCCCAAGTGCTGACGTTGCCGTGGGCACTGGCAGTTGTGATAGATGTACTCCGCGATCGGTGTTGAGCCGACAAAGCTCACGGCCTGCACCCGTGATCGGTGAGTAACACATCGACCGACTCTTTATCACCTGTTAACTACGTTAAAGACGCCATCGGGTAAAACTGCTTCTTTCATGAGCTCCGCTAACCGATACGGTGTGGACGGATCTTTTTCCGATGGCTTCATGACGAAGGTATTGCCAGCCAGGCAATGGCGACCGAAACATCCACATCGGCACCATGGCAGGGAAGTTAAACGGACTGATGCCAGCGCACACACCCATCGGCATCATCAGGCTGTAACTATCGACTTCACGACCGACATTCAGACTGTGCTCACCTTTTAACAAATGCGGGATGCCACAGGCAAACTCGACCACTTCCAGACCACGGGTCAGTTCACCCTGTGCGTCTGAGAAGACCTTGCCATGCTCAGATGTAATGAGGGTCGCCAGTTCATCGGCATGTTGCTCAACGAGGGCCTTGAACTTGAATAGGATGCGGGCTCGATTCAGGGGCGTGACCTGTTTCCAGCTCGCAAAGGCGGCTTCTGCGTTGGCAATGGCTTGACGGGTTTCATCAGCAGATGACAGTGCAACTTGAAGCCGTGGTTCGCCACTGGCTGGATTGAATACGGTGGCTGTGCGGCCGGATGTGGAGGCGACCGCTTGGCCGCCAATGAAATTTCCAAGTGTGGTCATCTGATGTCTCCTCAATGAATGTTGGTATTAAAGATGTTCATGTTTGATACTACAACAGCAGATTATGCGTTTATGATGCATCAAATTTGATAGATCTAAAGGGTGATGATGCGTCTGAACTGGGAAGAAGCGCGCTACTTTCTGGCCGTGGCTCGAACTGGGCAGCTGAAAAAGGCGGCCGAGCACCTGGGTGTCTCAACGATCACCCTATCGCGACACTTGGCTCATCTCCAAGGGCAAGCATCGGCGCCGCTCTTTCATCGCCACCCCAAGGGCTTGCGTTTAACCGATGAAGGCAGTCGGTTGCTACTCCACGTTGAGCGCATCGAGGCTGAGTTTGAAGAGGCCCGCGATGCACTGTTTGCCGGCGGCACTCAGGGGGTGTCAGGAACGGTGCGGATTGCGGCGCCTGAAGGCTTTGCACTGACGATCTTGGTGCCCAAGTTGACGCATTTGCAGGCGCGATCACCTGATCTGCGCGTGGAGATCGTCCCACAGATCCCAGGATTTTCCTTGTCCCGTCGCGAGGCTGATATTGCTGTCATGGTCGGCCGGCCCACAGATCGGCATTTACTCTGTGAGAGTCTCGGGCGCTATCAACTGGGTGTCTATGCTAGTGAAGACTACCTCGCGCGATATGGTGAACCGCACACAGTCGATGCCCTGATGGATCACGTACTGATCGGCTATGTGGATGATTTGCTCTACAGCCAAAGCCTCAATTTAGCGACCTCTGTTTGGCCGAACTGGCAATCACAATTCAGTGTCTATTCACCGATTGGGCAGGTCCATGCGGTGCGTTCCGGGCTGGGTATTGGTGTCTTGCACGAGTTTTTGATTCGGCCCGACGACGGTCTTGTGAGGGTGTTACCGGAGATTCGACTTGAGCGGGAGTTCTACCTGGTCACCCATCAAAACCTGCAGCGGATTCCGCGTGTGCGTGAGGTTATGCGGTTTTTACGGACACTGACGCATTTCTCGTGACCGTCTGATGACCACTCAAACAGCGACACCGACACGCCCAAGTGATCTCAGCTGAGGTCGGTGGCTTGCCCTACGATCAGCTTTTGCAGTTTTGAGATCATCATTTCGATTACTGAGTGAGTTTAAATTTGTGCTGTTTTCGGTACTTTGAGTACGGGTATCCGAGACAAAATAAACTACTGGATTGCTTCTCATGGAACGTGGTGAGCCACAGATGCTGGTGCTGTTGCCGAACTTGGTTTGAATTGGAGCCAAAATGCGGCTTAAATCGCCGTAAAAACGCATTTTAATAAACCCATGTTATGTGTGCCAGTTTAGTATCTGGCAAATTTTACGGCGATTTATGCCGTTAATTTTAGATTGATTGAACTCATGCAGGGGGTGCATGTGAACCAGCCGTTGAGTTTGAGGAGTATCCGGCAAAAACGCGCGCGGAGAGTTCCTGAAGGCACCGTTTCCTTACGGAATGTTAGCCACTAAAAGTGGTTAATGGCGAACGGCTGAATGGGACACACACGCTCGATAAGCGCCAAATCTAAGAAGTTGTTACGGTTGACCAATGGTGTGTACAGCCAGTACCACGTTCCCCTGCGTTGGGAGGGGTGTTGTTGCATCCCTACAGCGTATGGAGGCTGTGGACAGTGAATCCATGCCAGCTGTCGTGGTTGGAGGTCTGACCGCGCTCTCTCTTTGTCGGGTCTGCGCAGTACTTGGCATTCGGTCAGTGCCCTCGTGTGCATCTCTATGCTGCTGGCCCCTGCCAACATGCTGCGCTCCACAACCACCACCCAATCTATCCAAACCATCCTGACGATGTGATGGAGAATATTGCATTTCATCATGGGCATGTGTGGGATATAGACCGCCCTCCGGTGTGGCTCTCCTGTCCAGAAAAAGCAATATTTGAGGTGCTGGCCGATGTGCCGTCGCGTGTCATTTGAGCATGCGGACGAGCTGATGCAAGGATTGATCACCGTGTCGCCAACAAAGATCGATACCCCGTTGAAAGCCTGTCGCAACATCAAAGTGAACGCCGGGTTCCTTGGTTTGCAAAGAGACAAGGCTATGCATGGGTCAATCAGTTAAATGATGGCACCATGACTTAGGTTCAGGTAAGCGCTTCATTGCCAAGGGCGGAACGTACTCCAAAGCGATTACCTTATCACCGTTCCGACAATAAATGATGTCGGCTGATGATGAGGGAATTGAGTGATGGATCGACGCAGTAGCTATTACAAACAAGCGCAACTCTGGTGCAAGATGCCATTTATCGCAAAACAGCCATGCTTTGCGCTCAAGGGCGGCACTGCGATTAATCTTTTTGTAAGAGAGCTGCCCCGTTTATCGGTGGATATCGATCTGGTGTTTTTACCCAAAATATCACGGGATGAGGCGTTAGCGGAAATTCGCAGAAGCCTCGATGCGATTGCCGCAGAGCTATCCTCCGTAAAAGGAGTTGAAGTCACCCGAGCGTACCAGTTTAAGCAGGATAGCCTGCGGCTGATCGTCAATCGGAGCGACGTGCGGGTCAAGGTGGAACTGTCACCTGTACTACGAGGCACTGTCTATGCCCCTCAAATGATGAAACTATGCGCAGCCGCTGAAGCTGAGTTCGGTGAAGTTGAAATGTCTGTAGTGGCATTGGAAGACCTCTACGCGGGTAAAATCTGCGCAGCGCTCGATCGGCAGCATCCAAGGGATCTGTTTGACGTGAAGTGGCTGGTAGACTCAGAGGGGTTGACCGACGGGATACGTAAAGCGTTTTTGGTGTATCTCTCAAGTCACAATCGGCCAATGTCTGAGTTGCTCAGGCCACAGTTTAAGGATCTTTCAGAGATTTACGCGGGCGAATTTGCCAATATGACTGAGAAAAACGTTCCATTATCGGAGCTGGAGGCGGTCAGAGAGAGTTTGGTGGAGCGCATCCATGACACCCTAACCAGCGCAGATAAGGCCTTTTTGGTGTCATTTAAAAAGTGTGCTCCCGATTGGTCATTGCTTGAGCTGGAGGGTGTTGATCAACTCCCTGCTCTCCGTTGGAAACAGGTGAATTTGGCGAGAATGCCGTCGAGGAAGCATCAAATGGCTTTAGAGAAACTGAAACAGGTTCTAGGAATGTGACATAGCCCAGTCTCTCTTTTACTCCGAACATGGATCGGATCAACCTTTCGTTCGCGAATGCGTGATTTCGCAAATGTGTTGGACGGCTCGAGAACTGAGTGGTCTGATGCTCCGAATTTTTGTAAACACACCTGTGTAACGCGTTGCACAAATTAGGAACATATTGAGATGGCAAACGCCGAATTTCTCCATCAAATCGACAAACGTCGCACCTTTGCAATTATCTCGCACCCAGATGCGGGCAAGACAACAATGACTGAAAAGCTGCTTCTATGGGGCAATGCGATTGCCATCGCCGGCACAGTCAAAGCCCGAAAAGCAGCCCGCCACGCGACCTCGGACTGGATGCAGATGGAGCAGGAGCGCGGGATTTCGGTCACCACCTCTGTGATGCAGTTTCCCTATCGCGATCGCATTGTGAATTTGTTGGATACACCGGGTCACGAGGACTTCTCAGAGGATACCTACCGCACGTTGACCGCCGTAGACTTTGTGTTGATGGTACTGACGGTGCCAAGGGTGTTGAGGCACGTACCATCAAACTGATGCAGGTCTGGCTGCGCACGACACCGATCATTACCTTTGTGAATAAGCTTGATCGTGCGATATTCGTGATCCGATTGAGTTGATGGATGAGGCTGAGGATGTGCTGGAAGATACAAGCCACACCTGTCACCCGGGCCCATCGGTATGGGGCCTCATTTTAAGGGCGTCTATCACTTGCGTACCGACACCATTCACATCTATGTGCGAGGACAGGGTGACCGTATCCCGGAAGACAAACGGATTCAGGGCTCGGATTCGACGGCGGCGTGCGCTCTCGCTGAGGAATGGCAGATCTCAACCAGGTGGAACTGGCCGCGAAGCAACACCTGAAGTTTGAAGTGGAGCGGTTTACAGTGGCGAACTGACTCCGGTCTTTTTTGGCACGGCGATGGGGGAATTTTGGCGTCCGTGAGATGCTGGATGATTTCGTCGCTTATGCGCCCGGCCTGGGCGCGCGAATCAGAGACGCGCGTAGTGGATCCCCAATGAAGAGAAGCTAGGCTTTGTCTTTAAGATCCAAGCCAATATGGATCCAAAACACCGAGATCGCATCGCGTTTTTACGGGTGTGTTCAGGGCGCTATCAAAAGGAGGCATGAAAATTCGTCACACGCGAATCGGTAAAAGATGTGCGGATTTCTGATGCGCCCTGACCTTTATGGCGGGCGACCGTTCGCACGTTGAAGAAGCGTATCCTGGCGATATCTTAGGTCTGCACAATCATGGCACGATTCAGATTGGGGACACCTTCTCAGAAGGCGAAGAGCTCCAATACACGGGGATTCCGCACTTTGCGCCAGAGCTTTTTCGCCGCGTGCGCCTGAAAGATCCGTTGAAAACAAAACAGCTCCAAAAAGGACTGACACAGCTGTCGGAAGAGGGTGCGACGCAGGTTTTTATGCCGCATAAGAACAACGATTTGATTGTCGGGGCGGTTGGCACCTTGCAGTTTGACGTGGTCGCCTTTCGGCTCCTCGATGAGTACAAGGCGGAGGCGATCTATGATCAGGTCAGTGTCCATACAGCACGCTGGATTCGCTGTGCAGATCCGAAGATGCTGGCCGATTTCAAGAAAAAGGCTTATGAGAATCTCGCCGATGACGGAGGTGGCTATCTCACTTATTTGGCGCCTTCACGCGCGAATCTCCAGTTGATGACGGAGCGTTGGCCGGATGTTGAATTTTTGGAGACGCGTGAGCACTGAATGCTGGGTGGATACCAATGTCCATCTGGAACGCCTCACGCCATCGCCCGACACAGTGGTCAGTCAGGCTCGCCAAGCCAACATTGTCTTGATTGCAACCGGTACACAACCAGGGCAGTGGCGATGGTTGCAATCGATTCGTGGTGTCGGTAAAGCCTACGGTTTACACCCTGAAGCAATCCCAGCTGCAGACGATTGGCTGACCGAGTTGCGCGCGTGCTTGGTGCATGACGTCGATGCCGCAGTCGGTGAAGTAGGTCTGGATTGGCGCCCAGCGTTTGCTGATCATGACCTTCAAGAGCGGTGCCTGCGAGCGCAGCTCGCGCTGGCAATCGAATTGGATCGCGCGGTCATCTTACATGTGGTCAAAGCGCACCAAGCGATGCTCACGATCTTGAGGGACTTTCCAGGTCTTCGCTTTACGGTACATGCCTTTACTGGGTCGGCCGATATTGCGGACCAGTATTTGGCCTTGGGTGGCTATCTCTCAGCCGGGGGGTTAATCACGCGGAAACCCGCTCCCCGGGTGCTGTCGGTCTTTGCCACCATGCCCGAAGACCGCATTCTCTTGGAGTCAGACGCTCCGGATTTACCGATGGCTGGCCAGGCTGTCAGCGACCCCTGTCATCTTCCAGAAATAGGCCGTGTTTTAGCTGCGCTTCGGGGCGTTAGTACGGCATCTCTGGCGATACAGACCCAGCAGAATGCACGGGTGCTTTTCGGGGGCGGTTGCGTTCAATCAGGCTAAGTACCGATGGAACCACCATCAAAACCAATACGGTGCCATAGGCGAGGCCAAACACGATCGTGGTCGCCATCGGGATCAAGAACTGCGCTTGCGGCGAGGTTTCAAACAAAATCGGTGTGAGTCCACCAATGGTGGTCAGCGAAGTGACAAGCACCGCCCGGAAACGCAGGCAACTGGCTTTGACGATCGCCTCAAGGTGATCTTCCCCGGCCTCAATCAGGCGTTTGTAGGTGTCGACCAGAACAATTGAGTCATTGATGACAATACCGGACAGGCCAAAGAATCCAAACAATGAGAGCACAGTGAGGTCAAGCCCCATCAGCCAATGCCCAGCGATTGCGCCTGTCAAACCCAGAGGCACGGCAATCAAGACCGCAAAGGGCCAGGCGTAACTGGCAAACACCCAGGCTAAAATGATGTAAATCATCAACAGTGCGATGACGACACCTGTGCGCATATCGGCAAAGGTCTCTTCACGATCCTGTGCCCGTCCTTGGATCGATGACGCTAAGCCGTACTTTGCAGCTACCTCTGGTAGGACGCTTGCTCTGATATCTGTGAGAATCTCGGCGGCATTGGCGGTCAGATTATTCACATCGGCACTGATCACGATGCTCATCTGACCATCGGTGCGTCTGAGCTCATCGAGACCACGACGGGAATCGAATGTGGCAACCACCGGCAGTGGAACAACCTGACCACCAGGGGTAATGATGGGTAAGGAATCCAGTGTCGAGAGTCGATTGCGCTCTACTTCACTCAATGACAGTAAGACATCAACCTCGATCCCGTCCTCATAAAATGTTTGTAGCGTACGACCCTCAAAGGCGCCACGCAGTTGGCGTGCGAGATCTTGTGTGCTGAGGTTAAGCTGCCGCCCCTGTGGTGTCAGCTTCACCACCAACTGTTCGGCACCAAAGGGGAGGTCATCATCGATATTGGAGACTCCTGGATAGCGGCGCAGGGCGTCTTGGAGTGTCAGCGAGGCCGCTTTTAACGTTTCCGCGTTGCCACCAGTCAGTTTGATTTCAATTGGTTTTGATGGCGGACCGCCCGAGGCTTGCCGAATCGAGAACTTCTCGATCCCTGCCGGCAACTGGATTTTTTCACGCCAGACATCGATTACCACGTCGTTGGGGGGACCATCGAGCTCGCCGGTTAAAATCACCTTCAGTGTGCCGTATTGATCGCCAGTCCCACCGCGCACGCCGGGCGCAGAGAGTTGCCGATGCAGTTTCAGCGTGTGTCGAATCACCGTGCCCCCGAACTCCGCATTGACCTGATCTGCGGTGGACTCGAGATGACTTAAGAAAGCATCCACTTCATCTTGGGTGGTGCCTGTTGTGAACTGGGCTGCGGCCCACAGTGTGGTGCCATCGATCGAGGGGAAGAAGGTGAACTTCACACGTCCTCCGGAGAGTAAGCCTACACTCAAGATAAAGACGGTGAGTGCGGTGATGAGAGTCAGTGCAGGTGCTTTAAGGATCACCGTGACAAAGGGTTTGAATACCTCATCACGAAAGCGCATAAATCCACGATCCAGAGCACGACGGATCTTGCCTTCTTCGTGACGGTGGCCTCGCGATAGGCTTTGTTGCAGGTGGCCTGGCAGGATCAAGAAGCACTCAATCAGTGAGGCGACGATGACACAAATCACAATGATGGGGATGTCACGCAAGATCGAACCAATCACACCGCCGACAATCAATAACGGTGAAAATGCAGCGATGGTGGTGAGACTCGAGGAGACAACAGGCGCAAACATCCGTTGCGATCCTTGCAAGGCGGAATTGATCGGTGTCTGCCCGGATTGATACAGAGACAGGGTGTCTTCACCCACCACAATGGCATCGTCGACGATGACCCCGAGCGCCATGATCATGCCAAACAAGCTGATCATATTGATGGTCCCACCAATCATCCAAAGAATCGCGAGCGTCGCTAAGAAAGACACTGGAATACCTACAGTCACCCAAAAGGCGACCCGCGAGTTCAAGAATAAATACAGAATGATGATGACCAGTAATAGACCGCTGAGGCCATTTTTGAGCAACAGATTGATTCGATCTGCGAGGTACTGCCAGCGCTCATCGAGAATGATCAATTGCGTTCCGGCGGGCAGATTTGGGCGCGCTTGTTCGATCCACTGGTTGGTGATTTCCGCCATATCCAGTGTGGAGTCGGTTTCTGTACGTTGCGGAATGATTTCGACTGCAGGTTGTCCGCGATACGTGAGATAGGGCGCTTTGGGATCGACCTGGTCACGGATGATGGCTAAATCGCCCAACCGAATGCCTGTCGGCGACCCCTCAAGTCGGATCAGCGTATCGGCAATCTGTGTTTGTGTGCGGCCTTGTTCGAGGCTCCGAAGCTGGCGCTCTCCGTCATCGCGACCGGCAGTTCCGGCGGGTAAATCACGGGCCTCGGTCAGGATGCGATCGGCCAGTGTATCCAGCGTCAAACCAAGCGACGCCAACACCTCTGCGCTGGTTTCGATTTGCATTTCGCGGGTGGGGAGCCCGCGAAAATCCACCTTGCGAATACCCGCATTGAGGAGTTCTTGTTCTGCTTGCAAGGCGAGCTTTTGCAATTCGAATGGCGTCAGTGGACCGGTGATGAGGAGGTTTGAGATATCTTCATACCGAGTGAGCGAGGTAATGACTGGTTCTTCAGCACCCTCGGGCAGCGTCAGGTTCTGATTCACCCGCTGGCTGATATCGTCGAGTGCTTGCGACAGATTGGCGCCATCGACCAATTCAACCCGAAAACTACTCAAGCCAAACTGACTGGTGGCATCAATCGATTCGATCAGTGCGAGCTCTTGAATGGCATTCTCGATGGGGATGGTGAGTCCCTCTTGGATATCCTCGGCTGTCGCCCCGGGCCAAGCGACCGAGACCGTGACGATGTCTAATTCGAAGCTTGGGAAGAATTGCGTTCGAAGACGATCGATGCCCAAGAGTCCAGCCAAGATCATCAGCACCATCAGGAGGTTGGCGGCGACCTTATGCTTGGCGAACATGTGCACGAATGCGATCATTCAATGATCTCAACTTGCAGTCCGGTGACGGCTGCGGGGAGGCGGGAGGTGAGAATGCGATCACCTGCTTTGAGCTCTGGCGAGCGCACTAAGATTTGTGTTTTGGATTCGCCTGGCCTGCGGCCGAGTCGCTCAACCGAAACACCCTCAAGTCGATTGTCAGCAGTAATCCGGTAGACCAGATCGCCACCATAGACGGCATCGGTTGGTAAGACGGCGACATTGTCTTCTGCAGGGAGTTCGATTGACACACTGAGTACGGTGCCTGTCGGTGGCAGAGGATCCAGACTGGTGAAAAACACATCGAGTGAGCCTGTGTTGTCGCGCACAGCACCTGCGACACGCACCAGTTGCAGTCGATGATTTTGTGTCGTCGAGGCGTCCACAGGCTCACGGTCAAAAATCGACTGCGCAAGCATGCGCCCGGTGGCGGCGGGGACCTGAATGCGGATTTCGCGACC
>JAGYIK010000290.1 GCA_018402605.1 Litorivicinus sp.
CGCGCGGATCAGATCCATTTGGCCGGCTATGACGATTTGCCGCGGTTTGGGGCATCGGGCGTTGGGCCTGAGTTTTTCAGCACGATCTACCGAGGAGAGCAGACTCGGTTTGTCGTGGCGCATAAGCCGATTCGTCCGGGATCCGAATCTCGGGTGTCCGTTGTAATTGGACAAACTCAAGCAAGCTATCTTGCGTTCGCCGCCAATGTTGCTAATTGGCTCGCGGTTGCGGTGCTTCTGGCATTTTGCATGTTGGCGGTATGGGCGGAGTTGAGTTTGCGCCACTCGCTTAAACCGTTCGTGTCGATTGAGCGTAACCTAGCTGGGCGTTCGCCTGACGATTTTTCGCCGTTAACCGAAGATACGCCCCGCGAAATCGCGCGATTAGTGGAAACGTTGAATGATACCCTTGAGCAACATCGCGTTCTGCTTGAGCGGAACCGAGCGTTTATCGCAGAGGCAACACACCAGATCAAAACCCCAATTGCGGCTATTGTCACGGCGTCTGAAGTGCTTGAACGTAAGCTACCGAGTGAGCATCGGCACGATGCACGGCAAGTCGTTGTGCGGGCAAGATATGCAAGTAAGTTAGTCGCTCAGCTGCTGACACGCGCAAGCTTGACCTACCGTGAAATGTTGAAAGTCCGAGAGGATGTAAATTTGGTTCAGTTAGCAGAGAGCGTGGCGCGGACCATGGATCCAACAGCCGAAGTGCGCGAGGTGGGTTTAACGGTTGAAGCACCTGACGTTCCGGTGGTTGTGCAGGGCGATCGGGTCGCAATCCGAGAGGCGTTGGTGTGTTTGGTGGATAACGCGATTGCGCATACTCCTGAGCTCTCGGAGGTCATTATTCGCGTAGGGGTTGAGAATGGGTGCGGTTGGCTCGAGGTGCTCGACAACGGGACAGGGTTTGCGATCGACGCCGATTCAGAAAGCACGGTGATCGTCAGTCGTGATTCCAGCGGCTCCCATCAAGGGTTGGGTTTGGCCATTGTCAAACGGGTCAGTGATTCACATGGTGCTGTGCTTGTTCTCGGTAATTTGCCATCCGGAGGTGCTCGATGCCGCATTTCATTTGCCTGATGCTTTGGCTCGTGAGCGCTGCGGGGGCGGCGCTTGAACTCGAAGGCGAGTTTCATGTTGGGCGTGGCGATCAAGAAATT
>JAGYIK010000291.1 GCA_018402605.1 Litorivicinus sp.
CGTTGGCTGGCCTTCAAACTCTCGAGAAATGTGCGGACTTCGAGACACTCCGCTTTATTCTGGTCAATCTCAGCGATCGCTTGATCGAGTGTAAGACCGCGACGGTAGACCGTCTTATAGGCTTCACGCAGACGGTTGATGGCGTCTGAGTCCACACCGCGACGGCGCATCCCCTCGACGTTCATGCCATGGGCTTCGGCACGATTACCCGAACAGGTCACAAAGGCAGGAATATCCTGCAACACCACAGTGCCTGCAGCAGTCATCGCATAGGCGCCGATCCGACAGAATTGATGCACAAGGGTCCCACCTCCGAGAATCACGCCATTGGCAATATGGACATGCCCAGCCACTGCAGTGTTATTCGCCATGATGACCCCATCACCGACGATGCAGTCATGCGCAACGTGCACATAACACATGAGCAAGTTTCCTGAACCAATTTGCGTAATTCCGCGATCTTGCGTGGTGCCGCGATGCAGGGTGACGCCTTCCCGGATCACATTATCGTCACCGATCACCAAACGCGTGGGTTCACCGCGGTACTTTTTGTCTTGGCAGTCTTCGCCGACCGAGGCGAACTGATAAATCTTGTTCCGCTGACCAATCTCAGTTGGCCCTTTGAGAATAGCGTGTGGACCAATGACAGTTCCCGCGCCCACTTTGACATCGGGACCGATGATCGCGAAAGGACCCACCTCAACGTCACTGTCGAGGTCCGCCTTTGGGTCGACTAATGCCAATGGGTGGATCATGCTCACACCGAACGGTCTGCACACATGATGGTAGCAGTGCACACGGTTTCATCATCCACACTGGCGCGACAACCAAACTTCCAAACGCCGGCGCGTACCTTTAGCACTTCCGCTTCCAAGGTCAACTGATCGCCCGGCACGACTTGGCGTTTGAAACGGACATCGTCAGCGCCGACGAACAAATAAATCGACCCTTCGGCCGGCTTTTTATCCATGGTTTTAAAGCCCAAAACCCCAGCCGCCTGCGCTAAAGCCTCAATGATCATGACGCCCGGAAATACCGGATGCTCAGGAAAGTGACCGTTAAAAATATCTTCATTGATGGAGATGTTCTTAATCGCCTTAATCCGATGATTGAGTTCCAATTCCAGCACGCGATCGACCAGCAAAAACGGATAG
>JAGYIK010000292.1 GCA_018402605.1 Litorivicinus sp.
TTCTCTGCAATAGCGTTACCCATTGTTATTTCCTCTTGATATCTACTGTTTTTGCCACGAACGCCCCGAACAAATCGAGATCAATCGGCTGGCCTTTTTCAACGCGCTCTTTGATGAACGCCTTGAGTGTCATGTTGTGGATGTGAGTTTTGGATTCCGGATGGAGACCCTTCATCTCAAGATCCAGCATGATCTTATTTGCGGTGTCATCTTCCCCGCGACCGAAGGACAAAATTACATCGTTTTTAATAATGTCATCCAATCCGTTGTCACGAAGCCATTGGTACGCCTCTTCACGACGATCCTGTGGAATCGACGCGGAGATGAATGGCTTCAGGCTGACCGAAACATCATCCACATCAAGTCGGTTGACACCCATCTCGTCCATAACGGCAGGGATGGCTTCAGTCGACAGCTGATGCTTCTCTTGCTTCAGTTTCTTCAGGTGCAGTTCTGCTTCCTCGACATCGCGGTTGACCGCGTCAAGTTGCCGAACCAAGTTAGACAGTGCTTTGGTTGAGTTCACGTCCACATCTTGCAACGCATCCGCTGTATCCAACATCTCTTCAAAGAACTCAGTCATAAGTACATCCTCTTCAGGTTTGTGAGTTTGACGTTCCGACAATCTATGTTAATGTATCGGAACAAATGCAACTCTAAAGAGGGAAAACATGAGTGTCAACTATAAATTTAAAACTGAGCCATTTAAGCATCAGTATGCCGCTCTCGAGGCGGGCGCAACGCAAGAATCCTTTGCGCTATTTATGGAAATGGGTACCGGAAAATCCAAAGTCTTAATCGACACGCTTGCCGTGCTACACGATCAAATCAACTTCGCTCTGATCATTGCGCCAAAGGGCGTTTATCGTAACTGGGTGACCAAAGAAATACCACAACACCTGTCCGATGATGTGAAACACCGCATCATTCGATGGGTCAGCTCACCCAACAAACAACAGGAGCGCGAGATGAAAGAGGTGGTCAACGATTTTGACGGCCTCACCATCTTTGTCATGAATGTGGAAAGCTTTTCCACAAAAAAGGGACAGCAAGCAGGCACATGGTTTGCCAAAAAGTTTGGACACAAAGGCCTCATCGCCATCGACGAAAGCACAACCATCAAAAACCCCAAAGCAAAACGCAC
>JAGYIK010000293.1 GCA_018402605.1 Litorivicinus sp.
CAGTGCAGGTGATCCTTGCGATCATTGGTGTTGAAACCTATTACGGCCGGAACAAGGGCAGTTTTCGTGCGCTCGATGCCCTAGCCACCTTGGGCCTTGATTACCCACGACGGGCTGAATTTTTTCTCAAAGAGCTGGAGTCACTCTTTCTCCTCGGGGAAGCTGAAGGGTTAGATCCGACGCAGCTGAAGGGCTCTTACGCCGGAGCCATGGGCTATGGCCAATTCATCCCATCGAGTTACCTCGCCTATTCCATCGACTTTGATGGTGACGGACGCCGGGATCTCATCGACAACCCCGTCGATGCGATCGGATCTGTCGCCAATTATTTGGCGCGTCATGGTTGGGATCGAAATTATGCTATTGCGGTGCCTGTCAAAAATGCGGACCAGTTCGTCGAGAAAATGGAGTCTTCGATCAAGGTTGAGCACACCGGGCGCGAGCTGGCTTTGGCCGGTGTCACGGGTATCCCGACCGATTGGGCCGGCTTGAAGCTGGATGTATTGGGTCTAGAGGGTGCGTCTGGTGCAGAATACTGGGCAGTGACTGAAAACTTCTATGCCATTACACGTTACAATCGAAGTCCGTTGTATGCCATGGCAGTCACGCAACTCGCAGCAGAGATTGCGACAGATTTGGGGCTTTAAATGCGTATTCCGCTCATCGTTGCTTTGCTCGTTTTGACGGGCTGTACCTCGATTAATCAGTGGGTGGGTGAGATGCGTTCACCTGAGGTTGTGGATGATGCCGTGTCCGATGAGGCGCCAGACGGTCCGCCATTATTAGCGACGGTTGATGTGTCAATGCTTCCCGAGCCCAAGCCCCAAGATGAGCCCTTAGCACGCTATGGGAATCCGCCTGAGTACGTGGTCGATGGCGTGACCTATCGCATCAATCCTGTCGCAGAGGGATTTAATGAAGAAGGGATCGCCAGTTGGTATGGTCGGAAGTTTCATGGACGGCTGACATCATCGGGAGAGCCGTTCGATATGTTTACGTTTACGGCGGCCCATAAAACGATGCCCATTCCGGCATGGGTCCGGGTGACCAATTTAGAAAACAATGCGTCGCTGGTTGTGCGTGTCAATGATCGGGGGCCGTTTAAGCCTGATCGGGTCTTGGATCTGTCCTGGGCCGC
>JAGYIK010000294.1 GCA_018402605.1 Litorivicinus sp.
CATTTATATAGATTGATACCCTCTCTTGTCGGCAAATGTCGATGATGCGATCCTGACCGCGCAGTTGTGCATTTTCGTAGAGGCGCGAACTTTCGATGATCTGGGTGTTCAGTTCAAGGTGATCTGAAATACTACGAAGGCTTTGCAATAAAAATCTATTAAGAGTGGTAGTCGGATACTCGATAATTTTTTCAAATAGCGGCCTAACGTCAGAATAACAGGGCGCTTTAGCGTAAGCGTGTCTTACGGTTCGCAATAATTTGTCTCGCCATACTTTGTCGCTTTGCAACTCAATTTCGCAAATCAATCTGTTTTGACTCGCGCCCTGCAAGGGCAGGGTGAATGTATGCGCATCACCATTCAGCAGCAGTCGATTACGGTTGACCCAGCCGCGGTTTATATAATTTACGTCATCAAGAATAACAAAACGGTCCACCGCCGCCAGCAGCTGAAAATACCCAATATAGGGCAGAAAGTACGGTTGCATGATGGCGAGCGCGCTCATGGATTCTCACATTTTCATGAGCTGAATAGTTCTCTCGATCGCATCATATCTCATTCCAGGGTAGATTGGCAGACACAGTACACGCTCAGCCATTGCAGTAGCGACGGGCAAATTCCATTGTGTAGACGAGGGTAGGCCCCGATACATCGGAAACTGCGTAAGCAGCGGGTAAAAATACCGTCTGCCGTGAATCCCATTGGCTTTCAAGTGGTCATACAGCTGGTCACGCGTGAGTGGAAAGTCCTCTTCCACAAAGATCGGGAAGTAGCTGTAGTTGCTGCGCATGCTCTTAGGCTGACTGTGGCAGCGAATCCCCTGGATGTCTTTGAGTCCCTCCCTGTAGGCCGCATCAACAGCCTGGCGCTGTTGAATAGCGGCATCAATGTGCCTGAGTTGCAATAGACCAAGGGCTGCATTGAATTCACTCATCTTGCCGTTGATGCCGATTTGCACCACGTTGGTCTCGCTGGTGAATCCGAAATTCTTTAACTGGTCGATGTAGCATTTGATTTCTGCGTCTTGGCAGACAATAGCCCCGCCCTCAAATGTGTTGAATACCTTGGTGGCGTGAAAACTTAGCACCGACAGATCGCCATGGTTCAGCACGCTGCCGC
>JAGYIK010000295.1 GCA_018402605.1 Litorivicinus sp.
TCTTTTAGATATATTGAGTCTCCTGACAGCCTACTCCAATGCACAGTGTGTTGACCTAGAGACTGGCATCCGGAAAGTTCTTCCAAAGATGTTGCATTGGCTTCGTGTGATGACGCACCCGGATGGTCAAGTTTCGTTTTTCAATGATTCAGCCATAGGGACCGCACCGAGCTTGTCGCAACTAGAAGAAGCGAGCAAACGTCTTGGTATTATGGCCTCGGGTGAAGACGAATCGAGGTTGACTCATTTGCGAGACTCAGGCTACGTCAAAATTAACGTGAATGAAGCAGCCCTGATAGGCGACGTCGGGAAAGTTGGGCCCGACTACATCCCCGGCCACGCCCATGCGGATACGTTGAGCTTTGAACTGTCCGTCTTTGGCCAGCGTGTGATAGTTAACACGGGTACTTCAGTATATGGTGTTGATCCGGAAAGACACCGTCAACGAAGCACCGCCGCGCACAGTACAGTCGAGATTAATGGTGAGAATTCGTCTGAGGTATGGGGCGGTTTTAGGGTTGCTCGCCGAGCATTCCCAGTCGGCTTATCCATTTCAGAGTGTCAAAAAACGATTGAAGTTACATGTGGGCATACCGGCTATCACCGTATGCGCGGCCGTCCAACGCATTGGCGAACGTGGCGTACCTTTGAAAACGGTATTGTGATCACTGATCGAATCGAAGGCGAGTTTGACTCAGCCGTAGCGCGCTTTCACTTGCATCCGGACGTGAGCTTAAACGAGGTTTTTGAGGCGAATGTAATCCTTGGTGTTCATGGCGGTGTTGTTTGTATCTCCTCATCGACAAGTTGCCTGTTGGTTGAACCCAGCCTGTATTCACCAGAATTCGGCCGCCAGATCGAGTCGAAATGCATCGCCATCAATTTTAACGGTCAGTCCGAAATAGAGACGAAGATAACTTGGAGTCATAAGTGCCCAAATCCGTAATGCTGACGTTCGGTACCCGCCCCGAAGCTATAAAAATGGCGCCTCTGGTACATTTTTTGCGCGCGAGACCTGATCAATTCGATGTAACAGTTTGTGTCACTGCCCAACACCGTGAAATGTTGGATCAAGTTCTCAATCTGTTCGACATTGTTCC
>JAGYIK010000296.1 GCA_018402605.1 Litorivicinus sp.
TTCACACGCGACTGCCTGTTGTGATTCCAGATCGTGTAACGCATGAATTTGTGAGGGCTGTGGCGGATACCCCGGTTCCCGTAATTGTGGTCCTGCACATCAATCATGCGCAGGAAATTGATCAGGCTGTCGTGGATGCAGTGTCGCAGCTTCGCCAAGTGTGCCGGTCGGTATTGAATCAATCTGTAATCCTTGCAGGGGTCAATGACAGCTCAGCAGCGCAAATAGCGCTCTCTGAAACGCTGTATGCATCTGGAATCGATCCGTATTACTTGAACGTTCTCGATCAGGTTGCGGGCGCTGCGCATTTTTTTGTTGAAGCGCCAAGAATCCGTAAAATACAGCAAGAGATGTTGGATGCACTCCCCGGCTTCCTCGTTCCCCGCTTGGTCCGTGAGACCGCAGGGGTTGGCCACAAGGTGCCATGGATGGAAACGCTGAACTCGTGATGTCTACCCTGTTGATTTGGATTGCGGGTGCTTGGGGTGCAGGCCAAGTCGCTCGGTGGCTCTCCTTGCCACCCCTGGTTGGTTACCTGATTGCGGGCGCGTTGTTTGGTTCCTATGGACTCGACGACACAGCCGGTTGGCTGCACACCCCAGCCGCGATTGGTGTGGAATTATTGCTGTTTGCAATTGGTCTGAAAATGAACCCCAAGACCCTATTTCGTATGGATGTAGCGGTTGGGACGATCTTTCATTTACTGATCTCTGCAATGATCTTAGTGCTCGCTTTCACCCAGCCTCTGTCATTTGAAATGAAAGTTGCCTTGGCTGTCACCCTCGGCTTTTCAAGCACTGTCGTGGCTGCCAAAGGACTCGAGGCGCGGCGGGAGATTCGCGCCTTTCATGGTCGATTATCGATCAGTATCTTGGTGCTTCAGGATGTCATCGCCGTGGGCTTGATGGCATTGGGGGGTGATACACAACCCTCACCGTACGCTTTGGGCTTACTAGTGATTCCATTGTTGGCCCCGTTTGCGCGACATGTGCTTGGCCGCTTGTCACCGGAGCCCGAATTGCAACTTCTGGTTGGGCTGTTAATTGCGCTCGTTCTCGGTGCAGAGTTGTTTAAAGCCCTAGGTGTTAGTGGAGTG
>JAGYIK010000297.1 GCA_018402605.1 Litorivicinus sp.
GGCACTATCGACAGCCACGTAATCAGAGATAAAGCAGGCGCACCTTCCAGTCCATCTACCACCTCACTTAACTCAGTGGGCTTACTTGTGCGCGCCAGCTCAGTGGTAACCACAAGCCGAAAAACCTCGCCCTCCGTCGATCCCTCGACGAGGTTGATGAAAGCCGGCAGCAGGTCAGCCAAACCCTTTGATGGTGTTGCATTGCCCACAAAGAGGATCTGGCAATCATCCACCGCGTTCAGTGCAGAGTCGAAATACTCAGAGTCGATAACTGGTGGAGCCCACGTTGAACGGCCCGGTATCGAATTGCAAACATTTCGGGACATTCCTGCAAAAGAGACTCCACATAAGCGTGCCAGTCGGATGGCCAAACGCTGAACCTGACCACGCGGTCCAGTACGCATGGGGCAATAGAGGGTGTGAACGACACCAGCACCGAATCGCAATCCGAGGATCGCCGAAACAATGGCGTATTCCGCATGTCCAGAATGGAAGTGGATCGAATCACCATCCCTGAATCGGCGCCGCAGAAAGGCGTAGAGCTTCCGCGCGAGTCGAAGGGGGTGACGATGCGAGTTCCCGTCAATGACATCGAGGTTTGATAAATCCACATCCGCAAACCGTGATTTCGACGAATCGGGCATCCGCGAGACAATCTCGACTACTGATCCTTGTGCTGCCTGAGCGGCAGCAAGACGCGCCACGGAGCTGGGATATCCCCCGATGACCGTTCGGTCGTTCACGTAATGAAATTGGGGAAGTACATGAAATATTGTCATTGCCGGACTTCGAAACCACGCCGACAGAAAAGAGCATCCGCCTGGACTGAACGTGAGCCATCCTGCTTAATGTTGAAAAGCCCCGCCAAATTAAAGCCGACCTGGTTCATATACCCAATTATTTCACCAGCCAATGCCTGCCCCTCGTAGAGTTCGATAAATGACAACTCAGCGTAGATATAATCGATCTGCTCGATCACTTTACCCATGCCGCGGATCACATTCAACTCTGATCCTTGCACATCGATTTTAGCCAGACTCGGATGGGCGATTTCTCTGCCTAAACTCCAGATTTCAAAAGTGGTCGCGGGTACC
>JAGYIK010000298.1 GCA_018402605.1 Litorivicinus sp.
TGGGCTCTTGTTTTGGAGAGTTTAGTTTTTCATCTATCCATTAATGGCTGATTTGGTTGTCTGCTTTATTTGCTTCTTCAGCCTGTGCCTCATCAAGCGGTGCCAACCATTCGTGGGCTTTCACCAATTGTTGCAGAGCTCGGCGTTGAACACTGATACGGCGCAGGCCAATTTCCATTGGTTCCACTCGGCAGTGACCGACCGCACCGGCAATAAGCAAAGACTGCTTCAATCGCTGATACGCCTCTTCAAGCTCTCTCTGCGCTAACTGTGCTTGGATCACGTGATTATGTTCTTGCTTACTCAGAGACCCTGTCAGCATTTGCTCAGCCAATTGAGACACGCTTTTGGCATACTGCAAATAGTCGTGGGTGAAACGTACATCAGTAAAAAGATTAGCTGATAGGCTCAACGCCTCATTGACATTATCGACCACATTCTCCAAGTAGCGCCTGACGCGCAACAAACGAGCCAACCGTTGGCCCGTGGGCTCATCCATGGCATTACGATTCATCTGATCAACAAAGTCTTCACTGGCCTTTAGCAGCAGCGACAGATCAAGCGCGCATTGGGTATTAGTTTCAGACACAAATTCTGCTGTTTGCTTATGGGTACGCCTTTGCGATTGAGTGAGCTCAGTTTTAATGCTAACAGCTGAATTTTCGCTTAAGTTATCAAAGGTCACAATGACAGTCTGCAACGCCATTTTCAGCATCCGTTCAAACTCAAACGCCAGTGCTTGGGCTGCCATTCTCGGCACAGGCAACGTGGTACAGTCTAAGAACTGAGGTTTGGCGACTTGATCGTCTTGGGCAACAAACCGTTGCTCAAGAAAACCCGTCACGACTGTCGCCAATGGCCACATCAGCAACACCCCAAGGGCATTAAAACCAGTGTTAAAAATAGCCAGAGTCATCGCCGCTGAATCACCCCAATCGAGCGTTTCTCGAAAGTTGACAATGACCGGTAGCAGCCAGGGCAAAATCAGTAATGCGGCGGTGGCGGTTAAAAGGTTGAATAAAACATGGGCACTGGCCACCCGACGGGCATTGGGGGTGGCACCGATGCTTGCCAACATGGCCGTGACCGTG
>JAGYIK010000299.1 GCA_018402605.1 Litorivicinus sp.
ACATAGAGCCCGGTTGTAGGCTTGGTGCCAGTGCCACCTGTCCAATCAACCACGCGCAACACGCGACGTTGACCATCTGAGACCACCGAAAACACAGGCGACCATCCATCATCGCCATCAACACCCGTTCCGGAACCACCACCCGAATTACCACCCGGCACAGTGAGGGTAATTTCACCAGGCGCACCTTGAGAGGCAGATGCACCTGGGCCAATAATGTTCAGTTTGAGCAACTGATCTGTAAGGGCAACCCCGTCGAATAAAACCTCGACCTTATTCTCAGTTTGCTGCGCACTGAGTGCAGCATCTGCTGCTGCCGTCTGTGCTGCCTCAGCGAATGCTCCAGCTTCATTGCGCGACTGATTTGCCTGGGCAGCTGCGGCCTGCGCTTGGAGTGTTGCCGGGCCAGCTGGGCCTTGGCCTGTCTCAAGCGTGACCACAATACGATTCGGCTCTTGAATCTCAATCATTTAGTGACCTCACGGAATACTTTTGCCTTGCCATAGAAAAGTGGCACAACACGGTTTGCCTCATCAAAATATTCAATGTCATAGATGTACTGACTTTCCGGATCATCCTCGGTCGCACCCGCGGGGATCGCTGCACTTACGCTCGCAAGCAGCTCAAACTCAAAGATCCCAGCGCCGGGATTTGGCTTGGTGAAAACGAACGATGCAACCGGTGTGGTGTCGTTTGGGGATTTGCGAATCTGCCCCCGGAAGTTGATGTCATCGAGCATCACGGGCGTGGTGTCTGGGTTGCGCATCGTCACGCGAAATGGTCCAAACGTCGCACCCTGGCGAATGAGGAGATCCAACTCCTCACCCTTGTAACCAATTGTTTCTGCCATGCGTTACCCCAAATTGATTCTGTTTAAACTTTTGATGAAAGATGGTGTTGCAGCCTGCAAGCTGCTGGAGCAAACACCCGCTTCGTTGTTGCCGATTGCGTAGACACTTCCCAGGCTGCTTAGGCAGAAGTAGCGCAAATTTTGACCATCAAACCCGTGCTCAATCACGTCGATGATTTTTTCACCAGGTTCATAGAATGAAGGCATGTATGCTTGCGTGAATCGATTCA
>JAGYIK010000003.1 GCA_018402605.1 Litorivicinus sp.
CGCCGATTGCCAGTAGTGTGATGAGTGTGAGAACCGAGAGGCTACGAACCCAACGGCATTTCAACCAAATGCCTAAAATGAGCAGCAGCACCAATGCCGAAAGGATGTGCAACGGCTCAAGAAAGAACCAGGCCACTTTTGAGGCGATAAAATAAAAATCAGCCATGTCGTTCCAGACCATAAGGATGGACGCATTGTTCATTGGGTGGGTGCGCCAAGCAAGCGTCACCTGTCATTTTTCTGGGCATGGCGGGTGATCTCTGGCCATCCGGACGCTGTGCGTATATTTTGTGTCTTTGGATTCGCTGGGAGTAATTGTGTTTCGATTTGGTGGCCCTGATTGCAAAGTCTGCCGACTGATTCGCGTCTACCTCTTGGTCGCGGTGCCGGTTGTGATGATGATGTGGTTGCAACCGGACTTTCAGATTCCAGCAGGCATTGATGGTCGCGCAGTGGTCGGCTATGCCTTCGGTGTCGGTGTGGTGTTGATGGTGGCGTACCGGTACTACGTGGATATTTACAAGAAGCGCAAATGAGTACGGAAGGACCAAATTGCTGGAAGTGTCGCTACTTCAAAATCAGTTGGGATCCAAAATTCCCCTACGAGTGTCAATCGATGAATTTCAAAAGTCTGGCACTGCCCTGTATCGAAGTGGCGCGCATTGATGGCCGGCCTTGTCAGTCATTTCGTGCCAAGTCTGCCGATGCCGAGACGCCTGATACCGAGAAGAAGCAAGGAATCAAGGGCCAACAGACAGACCGTTACGTTTAACTAGTCGCGCACCATCATGATCGGTTGATGCACTTGCGCGGGTTGTCGACACGATGTCCATCCTTGGAATAGAAAGATCGAGCAGCCGAAATTCTCACCGTGCCACGAGTTATCCTGAAGCCAATAGTTGTCCACCGTAAGACCGGGGAAGACATTGGGATTCACTGGTGGATTGTCGCAACTTGATTCGATGATGCGCTTGAATTCGCCTTGCGTTGGCAGCCTCCAACGTTCACCCGATTTGGCGGAAAAATCACGAATATAGGAATCTGCCTCTTGCCGCGTCAGCTTTAACGGCTCACCAAGACACTTTTTACCCCGAAAAGATTGGCCCGCTTGGCAGCGATACCACACATCACCGGAGCTATGGGTTGCAATCCCAAGCGATGGGTCAACAATGAACTTTCCGTACTCTGTCGGCGAGAAGGCGTCCACACAGTCAATTTTATCGACCTCGCGCGCGCAGCCGGCGAGCACTATAGCGGCAAATATCGGCACTAAAATGCGCATGTTTGCTCCTTCCGTCGCAACAGGTCATTTACTCTTCACGCAACTCCCATACTATATCGGATGACAAGTGAAAAACGTGACCGCAGGTAAATGTTTTCGGTTTCTGACCGATATGCAAGTACAACGGTGACGTTGGGTTCAAATCGAATTGGAGAGATGTAATGGATATCGCGAGTGTCGTAGGCATCATTGGCGCACTGGCTTTGATTATCATGGCGATGGGTGATCCCGCGCCCTTTGTCGACACTGCATCGATTTTGATCGTATTCGGTGGGTCAATCATGGCCACCTTGTACCGCTCAACACTCCCTGAATTTTTAGGATTCGCGGGCGTGATGGGTAAAGCCTTCGGCGGATATCCTGACAAACCTGAAGATCTGATTGTGCAGCTGGCCGAACTCGCCACGATCGCCCGTAAAGACGGCATGATTGCCCTTGAAGGCCAAGATATTAAGAACAAGTTTTTGGCCAAGGGCATCGCAATGCTGGTCGATGGAACCGATGGCAAGCTGATTCGGGTTTCACTTGAGCGCGAAAACGATCAGATGAAATCACGCCATGGTGCTGGTGCTGGTTTTTTTGAGGCATGGGCGGAAATTGCGCCGGCAATGGGTATGATTGGAACACTTGTTGGTCTGGTATTGATGCTGGGTAACATGTCCGATCCAAAGGCGATTGGACCTGCGATGGCGGTGGCCTTGTTAACAACACTCTATGGTGCGTTGTTGGCAAACGTGATTTTGATTCCTTGTGCGATGAAGTTAAAAACCAAGTCTTCAATGGAATCGCTCAACAATGAATTGATCATTGAGGGCGTGATGTTCATCAATGACGGCGGCAACCCACGCGTCATGGGTGATATCCTCGGATCGTTCCTTGACTCTAAAGCGCGTGAACGTGCTGTTGCGGCGATGGGCTAATCGGATAGGTCATGGCTGAAGACGACGAGAAAATCCACGCAGAAGGTGAGGCTGAGGGCGAGTCAATCGAGGCGCCCGCCCCCGCTCCGGCAGCGGCTGTCGACGAGGAAATTCCCGCTGACGATCCGCCTGAGGAAGAAGAAGAGAAAAAGTGTGAGGAGTGTGCCCCCTGTAAGAAGGGTGCCCCTGCTTGGATGGCGACCTTTGCCGACATGGCGACGCTTTTGATGGCGTTCTTCGTATTGATTCTGTCGTTCGCCGAGATGAACGTCCCGAAATACAAACAGATCACGGGTTCATTGAAAGCGGCCTTTGGTGTGCAGCGTTTGGTGCCGATTGTTGAGCCACCGAAGGCGCAAAGCATTATTGCGCGGGAATTTTCTCCGGCCGTTGCCAAGCCGACACCGCAGCAGACGGTCAAGCAGGATACGACCGACGAAATGAAGCGTGAGGTCGAGCCGCAGACCGAGAATAAAACCGAGGATTTCAAAGACAATGCCGACCTCCGCGCAGTAGAGCAGATCCTGGCTGCAGAAATTGCCGAAGGGCAGGTGGAAGTGAAGGTCGAAGACGAGAAGATTGTCGTTGAATTGGTTTCACCTGCGAGCTCAGGTGGTGAGGGTGATACAGACAATGGTCGGCAACAGGCCGGGATTATTGATCAAGAATCCCTCGAGCTGTTTGCCAAGGTCGCCGATGCGCAGGCGCAAATTGAGTCTGAGCTTGTGGTGAAAGATGCATCGCAAGCGGAACAGTCGATGCAGGGCCAAAGCGAGGGTGACAACGCGACTGCAGGTACCTCAGGGAGTGCCGAAGGTGGTCCGTCTGATAAACAAAATGTGGATGAGCAGCTTGAGAAGATTCGTATGGAGCTGTCTCAGGATATTGCCCAAGGCCTCGCTGAAGTCGAGCGTGACGGCGACAAGATTATCGTGCGACTGGCGGAGCAAGGATCATTCCGGTCTGGCTTTGCCGATCTGCAGCCAACCTTCCTGCCTCTATTGGATCGTGTTGGTGGTGCCATTGCGCAAACCTCAGGGCAAGTGACAGTTGAAGGTCACACCGATAATGTGCCGATTGCGTTCAGTGAACGGTTCCAGTCGAACTGGGATTTGTCTGCAGCACGTTCTGCCTCAGTTGCTGACTATTTGCTCGGCAATACAGAGCTGCAACAGGGTCGTGTTACAGTAGCGGGGTTTGCAGATACCAAGCCACTGGAGTCCAATGATACATCTGAAGGCCGTGCTAAGAATCGACGGATTGAGATTATTGTCGATGGCGGCTAAGCGACTGCTTGCTGCCTTTTTTTGCCTGTATTCTGTTATCGCGGTTGCAAATGTTGAACCTGGCGTCAAGGCACTGGAGCGCGGACATCATTCGACTGCGCTTCGCGCCTGGTTGCCGCTAGCCCGAGAGGGCGATCCGAAAGCACAAAATAATGTTGGCCTCATGTACGAGCGAGGACTCGGTGTCACGCAAAGTTATCCCGATGCGATGAACTGGTATCGGCAGGCGGCTGAACAGGGCCTACCTGAAGCCCATCATAATCTCGGTCTGTTGTACTACTCTGGATTTGGCACCGCGGTGAATGATCGCGAGGCGTTTCGGCGTTTTCGTGCTGCCGCTGAAAAAGAGCTTCCGCAGTCGCAATATATGTTGGGTCTGATGGTCTATTACGGCCGTGCAACAGAAGCCAATCCCCAGATCGCCAAAGGTCTCTTTGAAGCGGCCGCATTGCAAGGCTATGCAGAAGCGCAATACTTGCTGGGCTTTGTGCTGCAGTCTGGGGATTTGGGCACCCCCAACTCGATGGCAGCCTTTGTCTGGTCCAAAATTGCCCATGACCAGGGGATCGAGCTGGCCGGCGAGCTGAACTATATGACCACCCTCGTGCTTGATGATGCTGAACAAGCACGTGCGGCGCAGTTGACTGAGCGGTGTCGCGCCTCGAATTACGCTGATTGCCCCAAATAGACAAAAATCCCTAAAGACTTCCCTATTCCGCCCGATTCTATGTGTATCAAGAAACACTCGAACACAGAGGGGCGGGTTCATGGCATTTCGCAAAAAAGGTCTGGCAAGTTACGGTGAAGTGAGCGTTCAGGCAGGTACAGCCTACGCCGACAGCGTGCAGTTGATTCAGATGTTGTTTGACGGGTTGATCGACTCATTGTCGGCAGCTGAGGGTCAAATCGAACGTAAAGAAATTCAGGCCAAAGGCGAATCATTGAGTCGTGCGACACGCATCGTACTCGGTCTTCAGGGATCATTGGATCTTGAGAAGGGTGGCGAAATCGCAGCCAACCTGGCAGATCTCTATGACTACTGCATCCGCCGGGCTTGATGCACGCCAATCTGAAAATGATGTCGAAGCAGTGCAAGAAGTGAAAAAGCTCATGGGCGAGATCCGTGAAGCCTGGGCGCAAGTGCCAGAACTTCTCACGCAACAACAAGCGGCAAATAACTACTAATGATTGCCGCGGTCGATACCAGCTCTGAATCGCAAGTGATCCAGCCAGGCGCGCCACTTGAGCGTGCCGCTGGGCCTCTGTTTAAGGAGTTGTATACCGGCCTCATTGACGTGGAAGACCCGATCGCGTTTGGTCCTATGTTGGCTCGGGACACGCGGTCGTTATTCGCGCACACAACAGATATTCAGACCCTCGCGCAGTTCCATTCGTTGCACCAAGTGCCGAAGAAGAATGGAACGCCTTACCACCACAAAACCTATTTGAGTACGGTCGAACAACTCAAAGCTTGAACAGATTCTTGTTCTTTCTACGGTTTTCATTGAGCTCCTCGCTCAGTCTTTATATGCTTAGGCGCACATAATAGAACGATTTCGAGGTCAACCGCCCATGGCGCTTGAGATGATCATCGGCAAAAGCCGGGCGGTCAGTGAATTGCGTGGTCTGGTTAAACAGGCAGCCACATCCGATGCGAGTGTTTTAATCCTTGGTGAGAGCGGGACCGGTAAAGAGCTGGTTGCACGCGCATTGCACTCGGGCTCAACGCGCTCGCATAAACAATTTGTGCCAGTGAACTGCGGGGCCATCCCGAAAGAGTTGCTCGAGTCGGAATTATTTGGCCATAAAAAAGGCGCCTTTACCGGTGCGATCTCGGATCGGGTTGGCCGATTTGAGTTGGCCAGTGATGGCACCCTGTTTCTCGATGAAATTGGCGACATGCCACTGGAGATGCAGGTCAAGCTCCTGCGCGTGCTGCAAGAGCGTTCCGTCGATCCAGTCGGTTCAACCAAATCGATCCCAATTAACGTCCGCGTTGTGGCTGCAACCCATCGAAACCTTGAAACCCATATAGAGCGCGGTGACTTCCGAGAAGATCTGTTTTATCGCTTAAACGTGATCCCGATCATTTTGCCCGCGCTTCGTGAGCGAAAGGAAGATATTCCAGAGCTCGTGCAGCATTACCTGAGTCAGCTTGGGAACGCCAATGGTGTGCCGATGTTTGATGGCGCCCTAATGGAAGCACTGTGTGAGTATCATTGGCCCGGCAACATCCGAGAGCTGGTGAACTTAGTGCATCGTTTATGTTGTTTCTTCCCGAATCAAAAAGTCGCCCTCTCGAAAATCCCGTCCACGCTATTGCCGCGACCTATCGCAGCCTTTGGTGCCACCCGGACAACAGCCTTTAGTGACGGTGCACCCATCCAAGCGGAGCTCGATCTTTCGCTGTATGGCCCGGATGCCGAGAATCCAGTTGAAGATGTCATTATGCGTGCCCAAGGTGGCTTGCCTGGGCCCAATTTGGTGGCTTTTCCGCAAGATGGATTGCATTTGAAAGATCATTTGGCGGACATTGAGCGCGACTTAATCATGAAAGCGTTGGAGGAGTCTGACGGCAATGTCTCGCAGTCGGCTCGGCTCCTGAATTTGCAACGCACGACCCTGATCGAAAAGATCAATAAGTACAACCTCGCCTAAGCGTATCTGCCCGCTCGCGTTCCTGTCGGGAACCCGTCAACTCGCATCCAACCAGCCCTCTTTGCCACATTGCCGCCTCTGAAACCGGCGTCCGGCGGTGCTTTGCCGGCTCTGGCATGCCACTTGCTTTCAACTGGGCAGAAGTTAACCAGGTGAGTGTATAAGCATGCAGATATCGACATCGAAAGGCCTGATCGGAATTGCCGATCCACGGTGGCCGGAATCCGCCTCCGTTGAACGGCTGGCGATTGATTCAGGTTTTGACGCCATTGTGTCATCTGAAGTTGCCGGTCTTCTCGCTAAGAAGGATCAGCTGAAGATGGTGGTCACGAAGCTTGAGAAGCAGGGTTCGTTGCAAGACATCATCGCGATCATGAAAGCCTTTGGTGATAGCGTGGCATTTGTGATTCGGGCGGATGCTTCGGATATGCAGAGTGTGACAACACTTGCGCAGATCCCTGGGGTGCACGTGGTCTCTGACACTGATTTCTCAAAAACCACCTGGTTACCGGTCTTTGAACAAGCGATTGAGGTGCCTGAGCCGAAGGCACCGGTCACAGCATCGCAGACCGAACCGACTCCACAATTTGTGTTTGTCGATCCGAAATCACAGCAACTACTGGCATTGGTCGAGCGTCTCGCTGTAACCAAGGCGGCTGTGCTCCTGCAGGGTGCTACCGGCTCAGGTAAAGAGGTTTTGGCCAAGACGCTGCATCAATTGTCGGATCGTGCAAATCAGCCGTTTGTGGCCTTGAACTGTGCAGCCATGCCAGAGCATCTGGTAGAGGACATGCTGTTCGGCCATGAGAAAGGTGCCTTCACGGGCGCAAGCCGCGAGTTGGCCGGCGTGTTTGAGCAGGCAACTGGTGGGACCGTATTCCTTGATGAAATCGGCGAGATGCCGATTCAGCTGCAAGCGAAATTACTGCGCGTGTTGCAGGAGAAAGAGGTGGTCAGACTGGGTGGACGCGAGTCCATTCCACTGGATTTCCGGTTGGTTGCAGCAACCAACAAAGATCTGAAAGCCGGGATCGCTGACAAGACATTCCGTGAGGATCTGTACTACCGCATCAGTGCGTTTAAGTTACAGGTCCCAGCGCTTGCCGAGCGGCGCGGTGACATCGTGCCATTGGCTAATTCGTTGGCGATTAAGCACGGCATCAGCCAGCCTCAGTTCGCTGAGCACGCACTTCGCCAGTTGTACAGCTATCACTGGCCCGGCAACGTGCGCGAGCTCGATAACGTGATTCAACGTGCTGTGGTGTTTTCAAACTATGGCCGAATCGAAGCGGAGCACGTGTTCTTTGATGAGCCGATGGTGCGTCCCGAAGTGGAGGCAACATCCTCATTTATGTCGCCGCGATTTGAGCCGATGCGCTTTGCCGATCGTCCCATGGAGTCATCCATGCTTTCAGGTAGCCGAGATCTGCAGTCTGCAGTCCGCGCCAGTGAGTACGACGTGATCATGGAAGCAATTCGCTCGACGCGGACCCGTGAAGAGGCGGCCAAGAAATTAGGCATCAGCCCGCGGACTCTCCGCTACAAAATGGCACGACTGCGGGACGAAAGCCCCAGCATGTCGCACTGCGCGTAGGGAGCTTGAACCATGATTGATAAGACAGGTTCAGTACAAGCGCAGATGCTTATGGATCAGATCAAGGCCTATCAGGCCAAGGTCAGCCAAACACGTGAGCCAGAGGCCGCGATTGCGCCAGCCGATGTGCAGAAGCCGCGCTTTAATGATGCGGTGCGTGAACTGGTCAACTCGGTCAATACCGCACAAATGCAGTCATCCAATATGCGCGCAGCCTTTGAGCGTGGTGAGGATATTCCACTGACCGACGTGGTCATCAGTATGCAGAAATCATCACTCGCGTTTGAAGCGACGCTGCAGGTCCGAAATAAGGTCCTGAAAGCGTACGAAGACATCATGAATATGCCGGTTTAAAGGATAGGAATTCAGCATGGCGACAACCACAGCAGATATGCAACAGATGCAAGCCGAGACCCAAGGGGCTGGCCAGCAACTGAGTACGCAAGCGCAAGAGGCTCAAATGAACCAGGGCGTGGCGACCACCGATGACGGTCAAAGCCAAGGCGGCATGTTGCAAAACATCAGTAGCCGCGGTTTTCCTAGCCTCAACGAGATCCTTGCACAGCCCGCGGTTAAAAAAGCAACTCCCGGTATTATGATCGGAATTTTGCTGTTGTTTTTCGTCGCCAGTTACATGGCGATGCAAGAGCCCGTGTATCGCCCCATTTTCCCGGGGATGAATGATGCCGATCGGCAAACGGCCATGGATGCGCTCAAAGAGGGCGGATTCTCTGCGCAGTTGAATCGCCAGACTGGACAATTGGAAGTCGAAGCAGGCGGCTATCATGAGGCGCGGATTTACCTGGCATCGAAAGGGCTGCCTTCAGAGGGCACAGCAAGCGGCTTTGATGCACTGATGCAATCCTCATCGATTACGACATCGCAGTTCATGGAGCAGGCGAACTATGCGGCTGCTGTTGAGCAGGAGCTTGCCAAGTCGATTATCCGGATCTCGAGCATCAAGCATGCGCGCGTGCACCTGGCATTACCGCAACAGTCAGTTTTTGTGCGTGATCGGACGCCACCGAAGGCTTCGGTCGTTGTGACACGCTTTGCGGGCCGAAATATCGACAACAATCAGGTCAACGCCATTATCAATTTGGTGGCGTCAAGCGTGCCGTATTTGGCGGCAACCGATGTTACGGTGGTGGACTCGCTTGGGAACCTATTAAGTGATGCGACCAAAGACAGTCCATTGGGATTGACCAGTGCACAGCTGACCCATAAGCAACAGGTTGAAGATACCTACCGAAACCGAATTTACCAATTGCTCGGCCCGATCTACGGTGAAGATAATGTGCGTGCGCAGGTCAACGTAGAGATGGACTTTACCGAGACGGAAAGTACCTTTGAGACCTATGACCCTGAACAGAAAGGAGAGAAGACGCGATCTGAAGTGCTGTCATTGGACCGCACTGCAACATCGGACGCGCAAGGGATTCCAGGCTCGACCAGTAACCAGCCGCCGCAGGACTCTCTGAATTTGCGCTCGATGGCACCGCCACGCAAGAGACCTTCTCGAATATTGGTGAGACCGTCAGTTCGAGAACGACGCGGAACTATGAGCTCGATCGAATTGTCAGAACAGTAAGAGATGCCAACGGCACTGTGATGCGTGTCAGTGTATCGGTTGCTGTCAATCGTTTCGCACCGGGTGAATATCCACAGCCGCCAGAGGGTGTGGCTCCAGAGGACTTCAGCGGACCCGGAACTGGCTGAAATGTCGGAAGGTGAAATGACACGAATCAACAATTTGGTCCGTGGTGCTGTTGTAAATTTTGATGCAGAACGTGGTGATCAGGTCACTGTTGTGGCCAACTGTTCGATCCAGCCGCTGAATTGAGAATCTCATGCCGTGGTATGAAAATGTGCTGTTGCTGAATGCCATTAAGGGCATGGTGGCAATGTTGGTGTTCGCGGTCATTGCCTTTGTCTTGATTCGCCCGATTGCCTACAAATCCTTGGGCATACTGTTGCCGTATGAGCGTAAGGCGATGGAAGCGGCCCAAACACAGATGCTGATGCGCAACAGGTCGACCAGCCAATCCTTGACCGGATGGTATCAGCCACCGCCTCCAGGTGCTGTGGGGTGGATGAAGAAGGCCGCCCCGGGTGGACGTGCGACCGGTAACCCAGTAGTCACAGATGGTGACATTGAGATCGGTGAGGGTGAGACGCTGAAGAAATCCGTGCGAAGCCGAAGCCGAAGAAGTCATCGATCTCAGCGGATATGTTGGATACTGCGAACACCTACGATGACAAGGTTGCATTGATCCGCATGCTTGTTCAGGAAGATTCTGGACGCGTGGCCAATGTATTGAAAAAGCATGATTAAGTCGAACTAAGAGGTCGTCAGTGGCGTTACCAGGACAAGAACCGATTGAAATGACCGATGCGTCAGCGCGTGAGGAGATTGATGGCCTCACCTCAGCGGATCGGGCAATGTGGGTGCTCCTTCTCCTTCCTCGGTGAGGAAGACGCGCCAACATCATCAAATACATGGACCCTAAAGAGGTGCAAAGGATCGGTGCCGCTATGGTGAGCGCGGCCAGATATGTCGCAGGACGCAGTCAACTACGTACTCGATCAGTTCGTAGCTACTCTGAAAGGACAGAGTAGTTTGGGCTTGGGCTCAAGTGACTATGTGGAAATGGTATTAAAGCGTGCGCTTGGGGAAGACAAAGCGGCTTCAGTGATGGGGCGTATCTTACCTGACAGTCGTCGAAGGGTCTTGAAATCCTCAAATGGATGGATGCGCGTGCGATCCTCAGACATGGTCAGGAACGAGCATCCCCCAGGTGATTGCGATCATCATGTCTGTGCTCGATTACGAGCGGTGGCGCTGGATGTTCTGAGTTTCTTGCCACCACCGATTCGGCCAGAAATCCTGCAACGTGTCGCGCACTTGAAACAGTGCAAACCGGCGGCGATGCAGGAACTCGAATCGATCATGAAAAAGCAGTTCTCGAATTCATCAGCCCGCTCATCCAGTGTCGGTGGCGTAAAGCAGGTCATGAAGATTATGAACTTTGCCAAAGTGGATATGGAAACTCAGGTCATGGAAGGCTTAATGGGTCTCGATGAAGATCTCGCCATGGCGGTCCAGGACAACATGTTCACCTTCGACACCCTTGATTGATGTCGATAACCGCGCGATTCAGACGATCATGCGTCACGTTGATCAGGATCTGCTGATGACAGCATTGAAAGGTGCCAGTGAGTTCGTCAAAGAGAAGTTCTTTGGCAACATGTCAGCGCGCGCGGGTCATGTTCATTGATGATATGGAAGCCAGCGACCGCTTCGCATCAGCGATGTTGAAGAGGCACAGAAGAAGATCATGCGGACCGGGGCTCGGAAGTTGTCTGACTCAGAACTCGTACTAGCAGGTCGCGGTGATGATTTCGTCTAAACCGAAAGCCGCCTATGTCGCCAATGGCGCAGAACTTGAATTCCCATTCGAGGACAACGCGTTATTGGCGAAAAAGGATGAGCAACCCTTTGAGGATCCGCCTGGCGCGTTCTCGATACGGACGTGCCCTTTGAGCCGATGGCAATCAAGCAAGCGGGGATCAACTTACGGGTGGCGAGGAGTCAAACGCCGATTTAGAAGGAACCTCGGAGAGCAAGCTGATGCCACTGCTGAGCTGGATGAAGGGTCGACTGAGACTGCCCCGTCTGATGAGACCGCTGTTGAAGGCGATGGAACCGAATGGGCTGAAATCGGCGTACCTGAGCCCATCGTTGCAGGTGTGCCTGAAGAGGAAGTTGAGGCGCGCGTTGCGGCCGCCAGGGCTGAAGCGCAGGTCAGCCTTGCATGCCGATTTTGCACGTGAGCGCCGAAGCACTTGAGGCCGAGCGCGATGCCGCGAAAGCTGAAGCGGACGCCGTGCGTGATCATGTGACCGCCGAGCTCGATGCAAAATATCAAACGCTTTTGCATGATAGCCGTCAAACCTATGACACCCTGACGGGGAAACTAGCGCATGCCAGTGACAATGTGTCTGAATTTTTGAGCCACTGTCGAAGCTGTCGATGATATTGCCATGCAACTGGTTCGGCGGTGAGCTCAACGTACCCAACCGCAATTGCACGTTTGGTACAGGTTGTTTGACGCACTGGAAGGTTATCAACCGAAGAACCCCCTGTATTGCAAATGCATCCTGAAGACCTGGCCATTTATCTCATCGATTGACGGAACACCCGAGGGCAGTTGCGTGCTGATGACGCGATGGCCCGAGGCGATGTATCGTTGAAATGGATGACACGGCAGTAGATGACTCTTAATTGCACACCGAATCGAGAAAATTGCCAACCGTATTTTTGGTCTAGGCCACGATTTTAACGACAAGGTATTCGATCCAATTTCGACGGTGGGTCGGATACCGAAGCGGCCTTTGAAGACATCGAGAATTTTGTCGAAAGCGAGGTGCGTCAGTCGCAGACTGGGTCATCGCTGTTTGCGACAGAGGACTTGATGAAGCCACAGTGCTTGAACCGATGATTGATTCAGACGATGCAGTCGAGTCGGACCTGTCTGAAATAATGCAATCGACGGAAGCCGAAGAAGCTAAGAAGCTGAAGCCGAAGTTGAAGCAGAAGTTGAAGCAGAAGTTGAAGCCGAAGTTGAAGCAGAAGTTGAAGCCTGATAGATCCAGTACCTCAGGTTGAAGAAACTGAGGCCGGCTAACATAGCGGGAGCCAGTTGCTACGGTAACTGCTGATGAAGATGAGATTTTGATCAGGTCTCCGATACGATTCCGGAATCTGAGTCGACGTCAGATGAGGAATCCCGATGATGCAGTTTGCAGAAGTCGTGGACCGGCTGTGCGGTAATGAAGCCTTTGCTGGGCCTGAGCGGTCAGGAACCTCGTGCGTGTTGTCGGCATGACACTGGAGGCGCGTGGCATTTGGCGCCAGTGGGAGCGCTTTGAAACGCGTGGAAAGCCGCGGTCATGAACCTTTGATGCGGAAGTGGTGGGATTCCACAACGACACACTCTATCTGGATGCCGTTTACAGATCCCTCCGGCGCATCTCCAGGTGCACGCGTGCGTCTGTCTTCGTTCCACAGCGAAAGCGGCTGTTGGTAATGCGCAATTGGGTCGTGTGCTTGATGCGGTCTCTACGGCCCTTTGATTACGGCCGGCACCTGTCACAGATAAATGGCTGGGTTTGCAGGGTCTGATGGTGAATCCGATGGAGCGTGGAGCAATCGAGAAGACCCTCGATGTCGGCGTGAAAGCAATTAATGGTCTTTTAACCATCGGACGCGGTCAGCGGATTGGTCTGATCTCGGGATCGGGTGTCGGCAAAAGTGTGCTATTGGGCATGATGACCAAATACACTGAAGCCGATGTAGTCGTCATTGGCCTGATCGGCGAGCGGGGTCGCGAGGTCAAAGAGTTCATCTCGGAGACACTCGGTGTCGAGGGTTTGGCGAAATCGATTGTGGTTGCGTCTCCTGCTAACGAGTCGCCTGTGCTACGTCTCCGCGCGACCTATTTAGCGCACCTCATCGCCGAGTATTGGCGAGACCAAGGAAAACATGTCCTTTTGATGGTCGATTCGATGACGCGTGTGGCGCACGCGCAGCGGGAAATCGGTTTGGCTGTGGGTGAACCACCAACCTCAAAAGGGTATCCGCCTTCCGTTTTTGCCTTGTTGCCGAAGTTGATTGAGCGCTCAGGTGTTGGTCGGCATGGTCATGGATCAATTACCGCGATTTATACGGTGCTCGCAGAGGGTGACGATCGGTCTGATCCAGTTGTGGACATCACACGCGCGTCACTGGATGGTCAAGTGATGTTGTCTCGCGATCTGGCAGACGCTGCATTTTATCCGGCGATCGATCTGACCGGTTCAGTGAGTCGCGTGATGAATCAGCTTGTCACTCCTGAAACCCTAAAGCGTGCAAATCACTTCCGTCGACTTTGGACCCTGTATCAGCAAAATCGGGATCTAATCTCGGTGGGTGCCTATGAAAAGGGCGCTAATGCTGAACTTGATGAGGCCATTGCTAAACGTCCGCAAATGGAAACGTTTTTGCGTCAAGATGCAGAAGAACAGTTCCGCTATGAGCACACTCAAAAGTTACTTGCGGGGGTCGTGTAAATGCAGTGTTGGGAGGTCTTGGAGCGCCGAGCGCGCGTTGCACGAGATCAAGCTGCTGAGGCACTTACCGAGGTGCGCGCAAAGGTTAGTGAGCAACAGACGCTCTTAAGCCGAACGCAGGCCATTTGCGACCAGTATCAAGAAAAAATTGCCACCATGCAGTCGAGCGTGAGTCATTTTGGTGACCTTCAATTATACCGGAGTTCACTCAAACAAATGCAGCAGGCCGTGTTTCAATTTCAAAACCAGGTTCGCATGCTTGAACTCGAGGCATCCCGTCGGCAGAAACATCTCGCTGCCGCAGAGCTTGAGCGACAGAAGTATGTCAAACTCATTGAGCGAGAGATTCGGCTCGCCAAAGCCAAGGAGGCCAAGGCTGAAGCCTTGAGTTTGGATGAGCTTGGAACGCAACTTCACCATCGGAGACAGAAACTGGCCTGAACCTTGCAAAGATCTCTGTATTATTGACCGTTGCAAGGATCTGAAACGCCATGTCTTCGATACCAAGCGTGAGTATCACGTTGAACTCAGCATCTCAATCGTCCGCTAAAACCGCCAACGAAACAGGAGTTTCTGGGGAATCTGTGGAAAAAAATGGATTTGCTGAAGCGCTCGAGGCGGCGGATAAACCGCACACTGAAAGCAGCGGCAAATCGTTGCCGACAGAGGGCAAGCTTGTAAGTGAAGGGGCGAGTGGTATGACTCAAAACGTGCCGGCTGAGCAAATTCAAGTCGATCTCGATGCGCTGGATGTCCGTCGCGCAGGCGGTCTGACGTTAATCACGAGCACTGAGCCCGTGTCCCAAGATGCCTTGGTTGGTTTCATGCAAGACCAAGGCTTTTCTCGTGCTGAGATGGCTGAAGTGTTGATGGCGCGACCAGAACCGAAGTTCACGCCGTCGCTCGTGCCAACCATGACTGCTGGCGATTGGCTGAAATCGAAAGTTGGCGTTGATTTAGCCCAGCCGAAGTTCGATCCACAGGCCGCGCCAACTAATCTAGCAAATGCACTGGCAATGCAATTAACCGCACCGAAGACTGCAGGTCGTGTATCACCGATTTTTGAGATTCTAGCGGTTGGTGACGCGCTACCGAAAATTGAGCTGACGGATGAGGAATTGGAGTCGCCCGTCCTTAAGCTGGGTGACCTGATTCCGGGTCTTGCTGCAAAAGGCCAGTCCATGGGATTTGGTGGTTCCGGGAGTCAAGGCGACTCCGGTAGTCTGTTTAGCCAAGGTGAACGGACCCTAAGCGAGGGGCAGCAGCAAACGCAGGCGACTGAGGCGAAGGATTTTCGCGCGTTCTTAACGGATCACCTGCGTCGCGCGGATACGCTTCGTGATTTGTCGGATCGTCTTGGGCACATGCTGGCGCGCCAGATGAGTGGACAAATTGCACGTGGCCGCTGGACCTTGGAAATGGCATTGCATCCGGCAGAGCTTGGCTCTATTGAAATTGATATGGAGATGACTGAGCGTGGGTTGGAAGCGAATTTCCGGGCGACACAAGCAGTCACGCGCGATCTCTTGATGGAATCCATGGGCCGATTAAAATCATGGTTTGAAGAAGGTGGCATTGATGTTGCATATGCCGGTGTAAGCCGGGATTCTGGCGCCAAGGATGGCGGAAACCCGACAGGCCGAGAGGCTAAAGCGGGTGGTGCTGAGGATGGCGTGGAGTCCAGTGATGCATCTGAAACAGATGTGGAACAATACGTATTTGACGGCTCGAAGGGCTTAGACGTACGCGTGTAATGGAGAGGAATCAGCATGGCTGACGAACAGATTGAAGAGGAAGAAGGCGGCAAAAAAGGTGGTTTAGTTAAAATCATCTTGTTGGTCGTGGGTGTCGTGTTGGTGGTGTTACTCACCATCGGTCTGACTCTGTACTTCACTGGATTCTTTGACCCAGGCCCTGAAGAGGCGGCCGAGGAACAAATTCAGGCGCTTGAAACGGAGGCGTCAACCGCTGCTGAGGAAGTGGCGAAACAGCCTGCGAAAATTCAGTTGGCGGCTCCACCGGTCGAAAAATTTGAGACGGTGTATTACGAGCTTGAGCGGGAGTTCCTCGCCAATGTCTCGAATTCACGTAAGGTGATGCAAATTAAGCTGGCGATCATGACGCACTATGATGAGCAGGTGATTGCTAATATTGAGAAGCATACTTTTGCGATTCGGTCGGCGATTTTGGACATCATGCGTCAGGTCACCGAAGCGAAGCTCGAAGAGCCTGGGTTCCGTGAGGCCTTGGCTGAAGATATCCGGCTCGCCATGAATGCAAAGCTTGAGGATGTTGAGGATTTCGGCGGTGTCGAACGCGTCTACTTCTCTGAATTTATTGTGCAGTAACGAGGCATTGAATTATGGCCACCAGTCTACTGACGCCTGAGGAACTCGAAGCACTCGCCGAAGGCGTTGATGCGGGCGAGCTTGAAGTCGATACCGGCTTCAATCTGCAGGCGCGGGGTATGAAACATGACCTTGCAGCAGAAGACTCAACACTCGGTGTGAATCTCTCGTCGATTGATATGATCAACGAGCGATTCATCCGGATGTTCCGTCTGGGTCTGTTGGAAGTCTTGCGGACTAGCCCACGGATCAGCCCAGCGCGCGTGCGGATTATGAAGTTTGGTGATTATCTTCCCGATTTGAAGCCACCTTTATCCGTGACGACGATTCGGACTGCGCCCTTGCGTGGCTCATCGATGGTACTGATTGAGCCCAATATCATTTTTTCAGCACTGGATAATTTCTTTGGTGGATTTGGCCGAGGTATCGGCGCATTGCCTCCTGGGCGTCTATTTACGCCCACTGAAACGCGCATCATCAAGATGATGCTGGATCAGCTGTTTATGTCCTTACAAGAAGCATGGGCGTCGTTGATGCCGATCGAGATCGAAACGGTCAGCTCAGAGATTAATCCGCAGTTTGCGCAGATTGTTGATGAAAATGATTTGATCATCTTGTCACGGTTTGAAGCGGAGCTTGGCGACAGCGTTAAAGGCTTTATTGACATCGTGTATCCCTACGCGGCTTTGAAACCATTCCGTGAATTATTGCGGAGTCGTTTGCAGACGGGTGATGGGAACGAAGAATCGGATCGGGCTTGGCTCAATAACATGGAGCTCGCAGCAGGTGATGCCATGGTGAAGGCCAAGGTTGAGCTCGCGAAAGTGAAAATTCCAGTGCGTGAATTTGAGGCATTGGAAGAGGGGCAAGTGCTGTTCTTTAAGAAGCCCGATTATGCACGTTTGATTGTGAACGATGTGCCGATTTATGAAACGGTCGTGGGAGTCCACGGCACTCAGGTCGCGATTCGGGTTGAAAATCCGATCAAGCCCGAAGAAACCAATGAATGATTTTGTCCAACTGATGGAGGTGGACTGTGAGTGAATTTGAAGCAGAAGATGTCGTCGAGAACGGTGCTGACGATGCGGCGCAGACCGAGGGAAAGATCCCCTCGAAAATGAATCGTGAAGTCATTGAGAATATTCCTGTAACCTTAGCCATTGAGGTTGGTCGTGCGTCACTGAAGATTCGTGATTTGATGCGTTTGACTCAGGGCAGTGTGGTGGAACTGGATCGCCTCGCAGGTGAGCCGCTCGATATCGTGGTTAACGATACGGTTGTGGCTCAGGGTGAAGTGGTTTTGGTGAACGACCGTTACGGGGTGCGCCTGACACAGGTGATTTCAGCGGCAGACCGGATCAAAAACCTCTAAACATTTGAAGAGGAGTCCGAGTGGAATACGTCAATTGGTTGTCTTTTGCCTCGAGTTTTCTGCTCGTTATTCTCCTCCTCGGAGCCACGCTTTGGGGGCTGAAACGCTTCGGTCGGATGCAGTTGCAAAAGACGGCCGACGGCAGTGGGTTGACGCTGGTTGACTCGATCTCTATCGGCACGCGGCAGCGCTTGGTCCTCGTGGAAGCGGATGGCCAACGCATGTTGGTTGGTGTGACACCCCAATCCATCAGTGGTCTGGGCCAATGGCCTGCCACGAAAACTCCAAAATTCGCAGAGCTTGTGGACTCCGCGAAGGCATCGGAGGAACCAACCGATGCGTAGCCTTGTTATTGCAGTGACTGCTCTGTTTGCGATGCCTGCACTTGGCGATGCGTTGCCGATTGTCACAGTGACTGAAGAGGCGGGAGCGACCCAGTACAGCTTGACGCTTCAGTTACTGGCACTGATGACGCTGTTGTCATTGTTGCCGGCTATGCTTCTTGGTCTCACATCCTTTGTTCGCATCATTATTGTTTTATCGTTGTTGCGCCAAGCACTCGGTACCATGCAAACGCCACCCAATCAGGTGTTATTGGGGATTGCGTTATTTCTGACCTTTTTCATCATGGCGCCGGTATTTGGTGACGTGTATGACACTGCGATCCTCCCCTACCTTGAGATCAATCGAGGCGGCTATTGCGGCAGCGAAATCCCAGTGCGTGGATTCATGTTGAATCAGACGCGCGCTGAAGACATTGGCATGTTTGTGCAGATCTCTGGGATGGACGCGATCCCTGCGCCTGAGGACGTGCCGTTCAGCATATTGGCGCCGGCTTTCATCACATCGGAATTGAAGAGCGCTTTCATCATCGCATTTATGATTTATATTCCATTTGTAGTCCTCGATCTCATCGTTGCCAGTGTATTGATGTCGATGGGGATGATGATGCTCTCGCCAATGATGATTTCGATGCCATTCAAACTCATGTTATTTGTGTTGGTCGACGGGTGGAGCCTGATTATGGGCTCACTGGCTGCCAGCTTCGCGATGCCCTAGGAGAACCCAATGGATACTGCACTGGTTGTCGATTTAGGTCGCGAAGCGCTTTGGGTTGCGGTGATTATTGCAGGTCCTTTACTCGGGATCGCGCTGATTGTGGGTTTATTGATCGGTATCATTCAGGCGGCGACGTCCATTAACGAGATGACCCTGTCGTTCATTCCGAAGATCGCTGCTTTGGTTCTTGTGTTGATTCTCATCGGGTCATGGCAAATTTCCGTGATTGTTGATTTCACGCGTGGGATCTTTGAGCGCATCCCAACGCTCTTCTTTTAGAGGCTCGGATGGAGCTCTTTGTTGCAGATCTGGTCGAGCGCTTTTACACCGCGCTCTGGCCTTTTCTGCGTATCGGCGCGATGTTGCTTGCGGTACCCATTCTTTCAATTGATGCGGTGACGGTTCGGATTCGCATCTTGTTGACGCTGATGCTGACGTTCTTGATTTATCCGCTCGTCGATTGGCCGATCATTGATCCGGTCTCCGCTGCTGGACTGTCTGAAATTGTGAATCAAATCTTGATTGGTGTGCTGATGGGGCTGTTTTTGCAGATCGTCACTGCTGCAGTCGTGCTCGGTGGTCAAGCGATTGCGAATGCGATGGGCTTGTCGATGGCGACAATGGTTGATCCAGGTTTGGGTAACGTGCCTTTGGTGTCGCAATTTTTACTCATTATTGCCACGCTGATCTTCCTGTCCATTGGCGGTCACATGCTCGTCATTGGGATTCTACTGCGAAGTTTTGAGACCTTCCCTGTAGGGGTCGCCTTTGTACAAACGGCCAACTTCGCGACACTTGTTGAGTGGTCGTCGATGATTTTCTTGGGTGGTGTGTTAATTGCGTTACCTGTGATGGTCGCGCTTTTGTTGGTCAATGCGGGTGTCGGTGTGATCACCCGTGCTGCGCCAAGCTTGAATATTTTCGCTGTGGGATTCCCTGTATTTTTCCTCACTGGCTATGCGGTTTTGATTCTCTCAATGTCAGGAATGGCTGCGCGTATGCAATGGCTTTGGATGGAAGGTATTGAGCGCGTGAAAGACTTTGTTTTGGTCCCTGGAGTGCTGTAATGGCTACAATTACCCGAAGACGACGAAAAAACCGGGAGCCGGCAGCCAGGCGGCTTGAGAAGGCGCGCGAGGATGGCGAGGTTCCAAGGTCTCAAAGGCGACCATTGCCGCGGTGATGATTATCTCGATGGCTGCTCTGTATCTCATGGGTGATTTGGCTGATTAGCAATTTGGCAAAATTTTGCCTCTGGCTTCATCATTGAGCGACGTGACATTTACTCAGAAAACCTTGGCATGGTGCAGTACGCGGAGATTGGCCGCGAAGGATTTTTGCTGATCATTGCCATTGCTCGCGTTGACCTTTGTGGTTGCGATCTTTGCGGGCTCGTCCATGGGCGGTCTTACTTTTTCTTGGAAAGCGATTCAGCCCAAGGCCAGTAAACAAATCCTCTGTGGTTTCAAACGGATGTTTTCGGCATCAAAGCGCTCGTTGAGCTGGTGAAGTCGATTTTGAAATTTTTCCTCGTTGCTGGCGTGCTGGCGTACTTTGTTTACGACTTTCCGATGAGTTGGTGGCGCTTCATAGGCTGTCGCTGGGGCCGGCGCTGAAGGCGGCTGCCGAAATGATTGGTTTTGACCGTTTTGGTTGTGACAGCAGCGCTTGTGGTGATTGCGGCGATCGATGTGCCATTTCAGAGTCACGAATTCACCAAACGCATGCGTATGACCAAACAAGAGATCAAAGACGAATACAAGGATGTGGAAGGCCGTCCTGAGGTGAAAGCACAGATCCGTCGGAAGCAGCGCGAGATGGCTGAGCAGCGCATGATGGAAATTGAAGAACGCGGATGTGATCATCACCAACCGGACCACTTCTCAGTTGCGCTGGTCTATGATCCTGAATCGATGGGGCGCCGATTGTGGTGGCGAAGGGTGTTAATCCTCGCACTTCGCATTGTAATGAAGCCAAAGAGCACGGCATTGGCGGTTGAATTCCGCCTTTGGCGCATTGCGCTCTACTTCGACAGAATTGGATCAGGCCGATTCCTGAAGAATTGTATTACGCTGTCGCGCAGAGTCATCGCGTACGTGTTCCAGTCTGGCCAGCGTCCGTCGAGACGGGCAAACTGCAGGAAGCCGAACCCTGAAATTCCGCAAGGATTTAAGTTTGTAGCGACGGTAATCCCGAATGAGAAAGGTATAGCCCCACATGCATGAGTTTGATGATCTTCCGGTCAGTTTATTGTCAGGACAACGGTAAGATTTTCCGCTGCCGATGTCGCTGATTCAATCGGGTCTTTGATGCGGTTGTCGATGATGCGCAACATGTCTTGATGACGAGCCATTTCGATGGCGTGATGATTAGTCACTACGGAAAGCTGATGCTCAACCGCCTGAAGATGCGCTCAGGTCTTGCAGTTGAGACCTACATGCCTGCAAGCACAGAAGCGTTAGTCGGCCGCTTTAATGAGGCTCGTCAATCAAATGTCAATGGAGAGGCGCGCGGTGAAGCGCCCTCAGGTACATGAGTCGGATCGTCGTGGTCAATGACCCCAAGGCGATTGAAGCCGATGGCTGGGCGCTGTTGTCTCGGATGATTGCGGATTTTCCTGGGCTCAATATGCAGTTGGTATTGTTGCTGGACAGAATCCACAGACAGTGGAGAAAGCGCTGGATCGCCTAGGGTCGAGACTCCTTCGGTGGGAGATTGAGCCACCGAGCGCAACTGAACAATTGGCACTGCGCAAAGAGGCCATGGGTGTCGGACTGGAATTCCAGGTGGAACGCGTCCTCTCACGCATTAATCAGCATGTGTCCACGAACAACTTGAGCCAAATCTCGGGGACGGACCTGGCGATGCCAGTCTGCAAATTGACGTGAGTGAGGCATTGTCTGAGGGGCACGGCTGCCGGCGGCACCGCGAAGCCGAGGACATGAAGGCCTTATTCGAGGAAGAGCCGGTAAAGAAACGCTCGCGCGGCGGCAGGCTCGTTTGTTGTCCATTTCTGCTTCTGGCAGGGACTGTTGTAGCTGGATTTATCAGTCCGGATGTGGGTCGTCAATTCGGACCGATTACTCGTGATGGCTGGTGTTGAAGAGTCCATATTTAGTCGTCCCGAGCGTCCGCAATCGGTGGTGGATGCAGCCTGACGCGAATCAAACGATGACACCTGTGTTACCGCCACCCTTGGAGCCAGAGGCGGGTGTTGATGAGCCCGCTGATGCGGAGCCATGATCCACGGACCGCGGTGGCCGGGCCATTGCAAACGAGCCTACTGCTGATGCGGCGCCTTTAGCGTCAACCGAGGCCACAGGGACTGGTGCGCCTGAGCCATGTTGGAGTCGTGCGGCGGCTGAGATACAATCTGTTGCATCATCCGGCGCCCTGATTCATCAGCGCCCTGGTAGATTCATCCAGCGCCCGCTTCACCACCACCCTCCGGCGGCCGCCGAACCGGCTCAGGCCTGCACCACTACCGGTGACGCAGTCGCCAGCTGGCGGCACACCTGCACCCGCTGCACGCGCAGAGCGCTGCGGTGCGATACGGCGTATCATCGATGCCAATCCGCAGAGTCAGTTTGTACAGCATATTGTATTGGGCTCTGAAGCGCGCCCAGAGCTGGTTGGCTGGACAGGTGAATCCCGGCGGCCTTGTGGTGCCGATTCGTGTCAACAATGCGGTGCGCTATGCAGTGGTCAGCGGACCCTTCGATCGGGCAGCGACTCTGGCAATATTCAAGAAAGGAATGGGCTCTGGTGCCGATTATTGGGTGAGAACAGCGGGATCTTTGCAGATCTCGAACGAGGAGAGTAACCAGGTGGGTGACGAACTTTTCCGCAATGACGGGCAGAACCGGTCAGAGCGGGCGGTAGTCGAAGACAATCGGAAGACGAAAGCGCATGAAAACACGACAGCCCAAAGGTCGGCGTCGATTTTATCGTGATCGTTTCGAGCAGGTTGAGCCCGGACGGCGCCTCAAGGGGTCATTGATACACCAGTGCGGACGATTCCGGAATTCAGTTCGATCGGTCACTTAAAGAAGAGCTCGCCGCGGTTGCGACCATGCCGACGTGGGATTTGCCCGAGTGGCGCCCCGCGGTGTTGAGTCGGGAGTTGTTGAAGCGCCTGGCGAATATCGTGACCCAACTTAAAGTCGTCGCTGGTGCGACCGATGAATTACAGACAAAGTCAATGCACTGTATCAAGGGCCTGAAACAGTCAAATCCGATGCAGAGACTGAGACTGAAAACCTGGTAGCGGAAGAGACAAGCAATGAGTGAGAACGAAACACCCAAAAGATGACGATCAGGTGGACGCTATTTCTGAAGCGGAAGTGAAGGCGGAAGTGGCGTCTGAAGCCGAAGCGGGAAGAGGTTGTAGCCGACGCTGCATCGGAGGACAATGCGGGCAGGAAGTCTCTGCCGAGGCTGTCGAGTCGAAGCCGAGTGTGGCGACTGTTGCCGCGGACACCTCGTTGTCTGAAGCCATTCATCTTGCTGATGAGCTGGTGAAGACACGGATTGAGAAAATTCATGAGGCCGGTGAGCGCTCTGTTTCTCAAGCTGTGCAGTCCATGGAAACCTTGATGGGTTCGGTGTTGGATTCTGCAGAGGCGGCAACCAAGGCGTCTGCGACAGCCAACGTGTCGACTGGGAACCTGGTTAAGGCTGCGCGTAAACTGGACGCGGCCGCACACCAGAGCTCAAAGATCTCAACCATCGTATTGAGTGTTGGTGGAGCGATGCTCTTTATTTCCGTAGCGGTATTTGGATTTATGGCGGCACAGGTCTCCAAGCGTTCCGCAGAGCTTGAGGGCATGGTCTTGGCCGTTGGTAAGCGCGTGGTTGAGCTGAATGTGGGCCTTGAGCAGTTTCAGATGATCAATGATTCGATTGAGCAGCTGCGCGTGACACAAGAAGCCTTCCGTGATGCGCAGATCCAATTGACCTCGCGAATGAATGATCTCAATGGCGTGTTGCAGGAAGTTCAAAGCGAAGTGCCCGCAAAGACAGCTGAGACAGTGGGCCGTCAAAGCGAGGCCTTTACGTTGCGGGTTGGTGAGTTAGAGGGGCAAATTCAGTCACAACAGAAAGTGACCGAAGATTTGGCGAAATCGATGCAAACACTGTCTACTCAGGTGTCTTCACTGCGTGGGTCTATCGGCAGCGTGGCTGAACTCAACAAAGACGTGGATGCGTTGATCACGTTGCAGCGCGAGCGCTACTACGAGCTGTTGCAGGCACAATCACAAGCCATGCGCACACAAGCCGAGGCGCCTCCCGATGATGTGGTGGTGCAATACCCAAATCCAGAGGCACCGCTGCCGTTACCTGAGGGTGTGACGACCGAATAGTTTGGTGAAAGTGCCATCACGAACAAAAAAGCCCAATTGCGCTGCATTGGGCTTTTTTCTTCTGTATGTCTTGCCGCGATGGATGGGTTAGCGCGTATCGTCCGAGTCTGTTTTCTCTTCACCAGGCGGCAACGCGAGGGTGTCATCGCTTTCTGGCGTGTCCGGTTCAGGGTCAGGGAGATCATCAAAGTTTTCATCATCATCGTCGACCTGTGGCAAGAGTGCCCGACCGAACGACCGTGTGCGCTCAAACCCCACCTGCACGAATAAATCGTCAACGATCTCATCCACTTCGCTAGCAAGCTTGTCTGCTTTTTCAGGCTTGGTTTCGATTTCTTGACCGATTTCATACAGACGAGATGCCTCAACATAGGGCATGTACGACTCAACGGATCCACGGAGCATGGAAATCCGCATCGTGGATTTGGGTTGGCTGCGCTCACCTGCGCGACCGTCGAATCGACCGTCCTCGATCAGTGTTTCAATGTGACGCGATAGGACCATTTCATAACGCGACTTGACCTTATTGAGATCCCCAACTTCGATATTTGGGTCCTCAATTTTCTCACCGGTCATCGCTTTCCAGAGGTTCTCACCATTCAAATCACCGAACGGATTGGGGCCGTAGGTCACGTGTTCCGCCAATTTATCTGTGGTGACTTTGGGATTCAGGCCCAGTAGGGTCTCGAAGACGTTGATCCGCTCGCTCAGATAAATAACGATTATCGCTGTAGCGCCGAGCACGAGAACGAGGAGACCGAGGATCCACTCCATGACCACAATCAGCTCCCGAGGAGCTCATCCTCGTCTAGATCGGGTTCAAGGGCTGCAATTTCGGCTTCAACATCAACACCTTCCGCGGCAAGTTCCTCACGTAAAAATTCAAGTGCAACGAGACTTTGCGAGAGGTTGAGCTCAGCTGCAGCCGCATCAACTACTTTTTGCACTGTGTCGATCGCCTTTGGCCCAGTGATATGCATGCTTTGGTACGCCATCCCTTGTTTAAACACCAGATTGGCATATTCCTCTGGGAGGTAGGACCATACTTCGCCGCTTGCTGTCATCAGCTTCATGTAATTTGACGGCTCTGGTGGTTCCGGTTGCTTCTTACCTTCGGCAATACACAACATCACCAGCTCATTGAACCGCTCTGCTTTTTCCGCAGCTTCAACAAAGAGTTTGTCGATGTGCGCACGGACACGGAGTGCAATGCGCATCCGATAGGCGTCTTCCTTGCGTGAATCGCCTTTTAATGCAGCCGCCTTATCAAATTCTTTTTTCGCGTCGGCTTTTAACTCTTTTTCACTGGGTCCAAACATAGACATATAGTTTCCTAATCATCTGACAGTGCCAGAATTTTTCGCAATTTCTTCACATTGGCGGTCAATAACTGACTGACCCGAGATTCACTGATCTCAAGTACAGCGCCGATTTCTTTTAAGTTCATATCTTCGGTGTAGTACAGCGCCATAATAACTTGATCACGCTCAGGCAACTGCTCGATCGCAGCTGTGAGCGAATCCATCATCATGGCATCCCCCACTTCTTGCTCTGGCTCGTAGCCATGGCTCGCGGGAGTATTCATCATCTCGTCTTCGGCGGCTTCAGAGTCCACCATCAACATTTGATGTGCGTGCGAACGTTCTTTTTGATAGTCCGCCGCATCTTTCCCCATGAATTGTGCCAGCTCTGACTGGGTTGGTGCACGTCCTAATTCAGTTGCAAGCTCTTGGGTTGCTTCATTAGTTTCGCGAATATGCGAAATCGCAGAGCGCGGAAGCACCGAGATGCGACGGACCTCATCCAAAATTGCGCCACGAATACGGGTCCGCGCAAAGATCTCAAATTCAACACCGCGGGTCGCATCAAAGCTCTGTGAGGCCTCAATCAGACCGACCATACCCACCTGGATGAGCTCATCCACATCCATCACCTGCGGGATACGGCCCTTCAAATGGAGTGCAGTACGTTTTACCAGGCCAATATGAGCCAAAATTGGATCTTGGCTACTTTTACCGACGCGGTTATATAAATCGAGATCAGCCATTTTTGGCCTCCGCCTCGGTTTTTAACATCCGTTCAACAAAGAATTGTAACCCACCTGCGTCATGTTCAGGCACCGGAATCAAATCAAGCTCTTTTGCCAGTTTCCGAAAATCTCGGGACGCCATTGAGCCTGGAGAATACGTCATGACCGGCTGATACTTTCGCGCGGCCTCTAAAACGGTCTCATCGGATTCCACGCTGTAGGTGTATTCCAAATCGAGTCCCAAAAATTTGACGCATACTGCGTTTAAGCGCTGGAACAACAACTGCCCAGAGCGCTGATCTGGAACGCCATTTGGAATCAACCCGATATGGCGATAGTTGTGCTCAGTCGCCAAGACTTTGATGATGCCGTACGCATCAGCAATGGACGATGGCTCATCACGCACCACCACCAGTGTTTGGTGGCAGGCCTTCAAGAAGGTGGTGACAGCAGGAGAAATTCCTGCGGCGACATCGACGATCAAATAATCCAAGGGTTGGTCAAATTCAGAAAAGCTCTGTATCACGCCTTGCAACTCTGCCGTGCTCAGGTTCGCCATGTGGCCGATCCCTGATGCGCCGGGCACTACATACACGCCCGCAGGCCCTCTGACGATGATCTCTTTGAGCGTTTTTTCGCCATTAATCACGTGGCTGAAGTTGTAATCAGCCTGGATACCGAGCGCGAGCTGGGCGTTTGCCATGCCGAGGTCGCCATCAAACAGCATCACTTGATGCCCAGCCTGGGCGAGGGCAACCGCGAGGTTGGTCGAGATGGTGGTTTTACCCACGCCGCCTTTTCCGCTGGCAATACCAAGGATTTTCAGATCGCTCATGGTGTCGTTATCTGCCTGTTTGCATCCGTTCGGTCTTCGCTGTCAGACTGGCTTGCCGATCATTTTTGTTGGCACGCAGACCTGTCAGGAAATCAAGTGTAGACACGCCCTCTAAGGTTTGTCGACTCTCATGCTCCGCCGAATCGTTCTCGGTTTCAGCGGAGCGGGGTAATTCAATCGTAGAAATCACTGCAGCCACCCATTTATGGGCATTGAGCTGGGCGACCGGTTTGTTGAGTTGTCCCGACGCAGAACCCAGCCACAGTTGGCAATCTGGCGTTTGTAATAATCCGTCGATGAGCACCCAACTGTCAGTGGATTCATCGAGTTTAGTGACATTGACGCTATCCCAGGTCAATTCACTGAGGAGTAACTTTTTCACTGAAGCACGCGAGGTCTCGGTGCTGACAACCAAATGCATCAAAGCTTCCGGCGCGTGTGCCGCGAGATCGGCATGATGATTGACAATATCCACGCCGCTGGTGTCGATTAACACGCAGACTTTATCGGTTAATTCACGCAACAAGGTGTTGAGCATTTCAGGGCCATTGGCGCGGTAGCAGGTCACGTCCCATTGCGCGGCCATCAACTGCAATTGATTCCAAGCACCGAGTTTCTGATCTGCATAGCTGATAATGGCGACTTGATTGCCGCCATAGGTGTCTGCAGCTTGTCGAGCGAGTTTGCCGACTACTGTGGTTTTTCCAGCCCCAGTGCTACCAAAAAATGCATGCACGCCACTGATTTGTGCCGGGTCTTCCGATACGGTCTCGATGCCTTCCATCAACACCGCGTGCAGGCGTGCTTCTGCTTCTTCGCTGTCTTCGATTTCAGCGAGTGCGTCTACTAAGAGGGTTTTCAGCCGGCTGGGGATGGCATGATCCATCAACCCCTGTTGCCAGGCTGTCAGTCCATCAGGGCGTGACATCTGCATGTGCCATGCAGATGCTTTGCGTGTTTCTTGGATTTCGCGCTTTAAAATCTGAATCTCATCACGGAACAGGGCGACAATTTCTTCTGCGCGCAAGGCATCCGTTTGCTGCGCGCCGGAGACCGTGTCATCACCCAGAAGCGCGGTTCGAAAACCTGTTTGTGCTGCAACCTTGGCTACTTTTGCGTGCGCCGGCGTCGGCGTATCGAGATGTAATTCCGCATCAGGGACGTCCAATAAATTGGCATCGGGCTCAATGTCGACCGCGACAACCATTTCAAATTGGTTGCGGACCTGATGGCCAGAGACCACGAGTGCGTCTGGGCCATACAGGCGAACCACCTGCTCCATGGCCTGTCTGTTGTCTTTACCGAGTACGCGTTTCAGTTCCATGTGACATCCTTAGGCTTGTTGATTGACCTGAGCGGTGACAGTGGCAACCACTGAAACAGCCTGGTCTTCAGGAATTTCTGTATAGGAAAGCACCGTCAGATCAGGGATCCGTGGGCGCGCTAAATTGGCCAACCAAGGTCGTACCACCGGAGAAACCACCAAAATGGCTGGTTTTCCGTCTTCTTCAATTTTCTGTGATTCTTCACGCATCGAACGGAACAGGTTTTCAGCCAGTTCTGGATCGATGGTGAGTGTTTTAGTTTGGTGTGACTGCTGCACCGCGTTGTGCAATATTTGCTCAAGCTGCGGGTCTAGTGTCATCACCGCCATGCTCTCGGACATATCCACCAGACTTTGTACGATCAGGCGGCCAAGCTTGGGTCGTACCAAGGCGGTCAATTCATCTGGATCCTGGATCTTGCTGCCTTCTTCGTTCAGTACTTCCAAAATGGTTCGCATGTCACGAATCGGTACGCCATCACGAAGCAAGTTTTGTAAAATCCGTGTAATGGTGGCTAACGGCAGTTTTGACGGCGTCAGGTTTTCAACCAGTTTTGGCGAACGCTCAGCGGTCTTGTCTAAGAGCTGTTGCACCTCGTCATGACCCAAGAGTTCGGGCGCGGCGTTGTACAGCAAACTATTCAAGTGGGTTGCGATCGCAGTAGGCGCATCGACTACGGTATAACCGAGTGTCCGCGCGTAATCACGCTGCGATGGGTCGATCCAGAATGCATCCAGTCCAAATGCAGGCTCCTTGGTTGGGATTCCCTCAAGCGGCGTGGTGATGTGGCCTGGATTGATCGCCAGATCTTTGCCGGCATGGCTCTGACCGCGCCCACGAATGACCCCGTTGACCAGCAAATGGTAGGTATTCGGTTCGAGATCCAAGTTGTCGCGGATACGAACCGGTTGAACCAAGAAACCGAGTTCGGTGGACAGTTTCTTGCGCACACCTTTGACACGAGTGAGCAACTGGCCGCCTGTTTCTGTATTGACCAACGGAATCAGCCCATAGCCAATCTCGAGGCTGACCAGATCCACCTGGCTGACATCGTCCCACTGAATTTCCTGTTCTTCTGGTTTGGCCGATTCACGCTCGACTTTGGCGGCCTCGGCATCGTCGGCAACCTGACCACGTGACCGCACCACCAAGAATCCGATGCCACCTGAGAGCAAGGCGAGGCTGATAAAGACCATCGACGGCATCCCGGGGATGACACCGAGCAGCATCAAGATTCCTGCGGCTACAAATAGCGCGCTCGGATTGGCTAATTGCGATGTGGTTTGTTCGGTCATCGATTCACTGGTTGTCACTCGTGTCACGACGATCGCTGTGGCCAATGACAAAATCAGCGATGGAATCTGCGCGACCAAGCCA
>JAGYIK010000030.1 GCA_018402605.1 Litorivicinus sp.
TGCCGTACCCCAATGGAAGTCCGCATCTGCCAAGCACTCGAATAATGGCTCGTAAGCTTCGGGTTGGCGGAACCGATTTGGGTTGGCCTCAATAAGACTGTTTCGTAAGCGATAAGGGTCACTCGTGGTGGTTGGGTCGATGGTCGATGTATTGAAGTCACCGCCGAGCACACAGGCCTGCTCGGATGCCGTGTGCCAGCTCAGTAACGCACTGATCGCCCGTTCACGGACCTGAGGCGAGGTATTGTTTTCGAGATGGGTCACCACACACGAAATCGGTCCGGATGCTGTTGAGATTTCACCCGATATGGCGATGCGACCACCAAGACGTGCTTCGTGAAATGTGCGGTGCCACCAACTGCCATCGCTATCACTGAATCGCAAGAGCCTTGGGTTGAGGATGGGATATTTGCTGATGATCGCATTGCCATGTAAACCGGCGCGGTTGAAATCATCAAGCGGACGATTGAGCTCCCATGGATTACCGAGTCCCAATTCGACGAATTCGACCGCAAATACGCCTGACCATCCGAGCGCCTGACAGAGTTCGCGGGTTGTGTGCTGCTGTGCTGAGCGACTCATGCCGCAATCCATTTCAGTGAGCAACACCACGTCTAACTGGTGCGCCCGAATGATTTCGGCTGCAGCAGGCCAAGCTGATCCACGTTCAAGGTTCCATGCACCGACTTTGAGTTGATTTGGTGTCGGGCCTTGGTGCGAACCCTCGATGAATTCGAGTTCATTGAGGCAGCTAAATTCAGGTGCCCAGACTGAGTATGGATCGCCCCGATCGAGACCTGTCTCGGCTGCAACGCGCAACGCACGATCCGGTACGCTGATTGCGGATACTCGTTTTGTCATCATGTACCCTCATACTCCGATTGTGGGAGGCTGTTATGCATCTGATTGCGCATCGTGGGTGTGCCCTAAAAGTTCCAGAAAACTCACTCGCTGGTATCCGTTATACGGCGTCGCGTTCTATTGAACACATTGAATGCGACATTTCTGTTGCGGCTGATGAGATTGCGGTTGTGTTTCATGATGACAGTTTGGCGCGGATGGTGCGTGATCCTCGGTCCGTCCTTGCATGTGAGAGTGTGGAGCTCTGCCAGATGCCGCTGTGGTTCAAGGGCGAGGCCACTGAAGAACGGATTCCGCGTGCAGATGCGTTTTTAGCCCTCGCGCATCAACTGGGCTTGTTTGTGCATCTCGAGCTGAAGGTGCATGACCAAGAGGTCGAGCGTGTTGTGGCCGCGGCCTTTGCAAGTATTGCTGCATCACATATTCCGATGTCCCGACTGCGCATCTCGTCTTTTTCAATCGATGCATTGCGGCAGTGTCATGCGCGTGTTCCAAGTGCCCAGCTTGGCGTGGCCTGTCACCACCCAATTGAGGTGGCCTACCTTGACTTTGCAGCGCTCTCGATCGTCAGTGTGCATGCCAATGCAGAGGCTGTTTGCAGTGCTGATTTGCGCCCAATTAAGGCGCAAGGCCTCGAGGTCAATCTCTATACGGTTAATCAGCCGATGACACTGGAGAAGCTGGATTTGGCTCTCGTCGATGGGGTGTTTACAGACGACCCTGACGCCTTTGTTGAGCTGAGTTAGCTGACAAACCGGATGCCTTGAAATGCATTCAAGAGCATTTGCACCGCGATTGAAATCAAGATCATGCCCATCAGACGCTCAATGGCTTTGAGGCCCCGAGTACCCAAAATATGGAAGAGTTTTTCCGACATCATCAAGATGACCGCGCTAATCACCCAGGCAGCCAGTAGCGCAAGCGTCCAATCGACGTTGCGCTCCGGCGAGGTCTCTGAGAGCAGGACCAATGTCGCCAAGATGGACGGTCCGGCGATCAGTGGCGTCGCCAGAGGAACGATCAGCGGCTCACCAGAGGCTTCCTCATCGCCCATAATCCCGCCTCGCGATGGGAAGATCATGCGAATCGCAATGATCATTAAGATCAGGCCGCCACTGATGGCGACTGCTTCTGGGGAGAGGTCGAGTGCTTTGAGGGCAAATGGTCCAGCCCAGAGAAACCCGAGCATCAACACCAGGGAGATTAAGAGCTCTCTGAACAGGATTCTTCTGCGTCGTGCACTCTCGACCGGTTTTAAAACCGACATGAAGATTGGAATATTGCCAAGAGGATCAATAATCAAAAACAGTGTAAAGGCGACAGCGAGCGTATCCATGCGACGTCCAAGCAAACAAGACAGGACAATGGCGACCTGCAATGGCATTGTCAAATACTGGATTGGTGTGATGTTTTCAGAGTCGTCATCACTGCTTTATCAAACTGAATAACATTAGGAAGATGTGATGAATCTTGAAACTGTGCTCGACGTGCGACATTACTCAGACGGCTTGTTTTCATTCCGGACCACACGCAGTGACAGCATACGTCCCTTCAAAGCAGGTCAATTTACGATGATCGGAATGGCCGATGATGACGTGCTGAGAGCGTACAGCATCGCATCGCCACCGAGCGCTGACGCGTTGGAGTTTCTCTCCATCAAGGTGCCTGGCGGTCCATTGACTGAACGGTTACAACATATCCAGCCCGGGGATCAAATCGAGGTCGGTGATCGGCCCACAGGGACCTTGGTGACCGATAATCTGACTGAGGGGCGGCGTTTGTGGTGCGTTGCAACCGGCACCGGTCTCGCACCTTTTCTCTCGATTGTGCAAGATCCGAGTACGTTCGAGAAATTTTCAGAGGTGATTTTAACCCACACGGTGCGCACTGTGGCGGAGCTCGCCTATCGGGAATTACTAGAATCCTTGCCGATTACCTACTATCCAACGGTCACGCGTGAGTCCTTTGAGCGCACCGGACGGATTACTGCGCGGATGGAGAGCGGTGCCCTCTGGACTGACTTGGGCGTTGATCCGTGGCATCCCGATGTGGACCGCATCATGGATTGCGTGTGCAGTTCAATCAGACCCTCCGCGATCAACTCACCGCCGATGGTTTCAAACATGGAACCAATCGGGAGGCGGGTCAGTTCGTGCAAGAGCGTGCGTTTGTGATGCAACGCGGAGAGAGCTAAGTTTTATCGCCGTTTTAGCATTTCGAACAGCATGGACGAGTCGTGATCACCCAAGCCCTCATTCATTAACGTTTGATATTGGCCGTTGACGACCGCGAGGCACGGCAAATTCAGGTCTCCGGGCCTTGCAGGGGCCTCAAGCGCGATAGCCGCGTCTCTTTCGCATGAAGCCGAGCCGCAATGCCCGCTGCAAATTCTTCGTTGACCATTTTCGGACCCATCAATGACATCATTGGACTACCGCCCATGCCGCCTTCAATTGCGGCGAGTACTTGGCCTGGGTCTGCACCAAGCGCTTTGGCAAATGACAACGATTCCGCAACGCCTTGGATCGTGATGACCTGTGCAATTTGGTTGCACAGCTTGGCGATTTGTCCGTGTCCCGACGCACCGACACGGGTGATTTGCTTGGTGTAGGCATCCATCACAGCCATGGCTTTTTTACAGGCTGCTTCAGACCCGCCAATCATTGAGATTAATGTGCCACCTTCTGCAGCCCACACGCCCCCGGATACCGGTGCATCGACGAACTGAAGGTCTGCCGCCTCAAGTGTTTGCGCCATAGCTTGAGTGGCTTTTGGGTCGATGGTTGAATGATCGATAATTAGGGTGCCCGGTTTGGCATGGTGGATCACCGCATCAGGACGCTCAATCAGCAACTCTTGCACATCGTGGGTGCCCAACACATTGGTGATGATCAGATCCACATCACGCACGACATCGGCAAGTTCTGACGAACCAGTGGCGCCTGCATCAATCAGATGTTTGGCACGGTCGGTGAAAATTTCTGGGCGACGTGCATAAAGTTTGAGGCGATGCCCCCGATTCTGTAGATGCGTGGCCATGGGAAGACCCATCGTGCCCAATCCGATAAAACCAATGGTGTAGGTCATGTATTCATCCTGTGGGGTGTTGTTATTGCAAACCATCAAGCGGCATCTTGCATGGCTTCTGTTCGCTCCTGCAACTCTATTTGCGGCAGAGAGGCCCTGGTGGGAGGCCGAGATCCGTCGGGAGGTGATGGCACTCGAGAGGCAAAATGCGGCGATTCACGCAGCCATCTTGGCCGAACTTGAACAGCAGCAGGCGATATCGGTCGAGGCGCTTCGAAAAGAACAGGCAATGGCGTTGGATCGTATTGAAGCCCGCTGGCGTGAGCGCGATGAAGCAGCGATTCGTGCTGAGATTCAGCGACTCAGTGATATCTCACGACCCTATTTTGAATCTGCCGCACCAATTTTAGATCCCTTTTATCAGGAATCTGCCCGCCGTCCGGACTGATCTGTATCATAGTGTCTGCGCTGATTGGCCACACTGCTTGCCGATCCCACGCGCGAACGAGAATTCACACCAATGGAGACACTGTGTCGATAGATCGGCCACCAAACGCCCCGACAGGTATTGCCTATGGGTTGGCGGTATTTGGGATTGCGTGCTTTGCGGCAACATTACCCCTGACAGCAATCGTGCTTGCCGATTTTACGCCGCTGTTCATTACCGCCGCGCGCGCTGTGATTGCTGGTCTTTTGGCGCTTCTGGTGCTTTTGACTTGGCGCTTGCCTCGGCCCGCACGGGCTGAGTTTCGACCTCTCTTGATCAGTGGTTTTGCGCTGATTTTCGGTTTTCCCTTGGCTATGGCCATGGGGCTGCAAACAGTGCCTGCCTACCACGGTGCAGTGGTGCTTGGCGTCCTTCCGCTGATGACAGCTGGATTGTCAGCACTCGTTCACGGATATCGCGCTGCACTAGGATTTTGGCTGTGGGCCCTGATCGGTGCAGGCCTTGTGGTGGTCTTCGTCGTGCAGGAGGAGCAGGGCGCTCTGGGGCTCGGTGATGTGTGGCTAGTGGCGGCCGCCCTGATGGCATCCTTTGGCTATGTCTTGGCGGGCGATCTTTCCACGCGGAGACCCGGATGGTGGGTGATCTCTTGGTCGTTGGTCTATTTTCTTCCGTTGGCGATGTTCCTTGGCTTGATCTCATGGCCTGGGTTCTTGCTCGCAAGGCCATTGAGCTCGTTACTCGGACTTGTCGGGCTCGGCGTTTTCTCGATGTACCTTGGTTTTTTCGCGTGGAATGCGGCCTTGGCTATGGGTGGTGTAGCGCGAATTGGTCAGGTGCAGTTGCTGCAGGTCTTCTTGACTCTCATTTGGGCCTGGATACTGCTGGATGAGCCGCTGTCAGCCTCAGTGTGGTTGTTCGCCACGCTCGTTATGTGTTCGGTTTATTTTGGAAAACGGTCTGCCTAACGGGTTATTCGGAGATTCTCCCCTGATTCTTGCTTGATGCAGATGCGATCCTCGCCTACTGTTTTCAGTTCAAATAACGAGATTCAACGATAACAAAAGGAGCACCGTCTCGTGAAAACCCGTATTGCGCTGTTACCCCAAATGGGTATTCCGCGCCCCTATGACCAGACCAAACCGCTGGCCATTGTCGAGGCTGAGTTGGACGCACCGGGTCCTGATGAAGTTGTGGTCAAGATTCTAGCGGCCGGGGTTTGTCATTCAGATCTGTCGGTGATCAATGGCGATCGTCCACGTCCGACGCCTTTAGCACTTGGGCATGAGGCGGTTGGTGAGGTTGTGGCGACTGGTGCATCGGTGAACGATCTGAAGCCCGGGCAGCGGGTTGCGATGGTGTTTGTGCCGTCATGCGGCCATTGTCCATGCTGCGCTGAAGGGCGACCGGCTTTGTGTGAGCCTGGGCTGTTGCACAATACCGAAGGGACCTTGTTGAGTGGAGCCAAACGGATCCAGTATCAGGGTGAACCGATCTTGCATCATTTGGGTATTTCATGTTTTTCCGACTTTGCGGTCTGTCACCGCCGCAGTCTCGTTCCAATTGATTCGACTGTGGCGCCGGATATTCAAGCAGTATTTGGCTGTGCTGTACTGACGGGCTGCGGTGCGGTGTTAAATACAGCCCGATTGCATGCCGGTGAGCGTGTGGCAATTGTAGGTTTGGGGGGTGTCGGTCTCGCTGCCTTGTTGGGTGCGATCGCTGGAGGCGCGCGGCAGGTCATTGCAATCGATGCCAATCCAGAAAAAGAGGCGCTTGCACTCACATTGGGTGCAGATCATTTTGTCAATGCGCGGGATCTTGATGCGGCAGAACAGGTTAAATCACTGACACAGGGTGGTGTGGAGTTGGCCGCGGAGTTTGCCGGTGTAATGCCCGCTTTGGATTTGGCTATTGAAGTCACCCGGCGCGGTGGTCGCACCGTGACTGCCGCTTTGCCCAATCCATCCGATCGTTTGTCTTTGGCTGCGGCGCGGTTGGTTACTGAGGAGCGTGCGCTCCTTGGCTCCTATGTGGGGAGCTGTGTTCCCTCAAGGGACATCCCTAATTTCATTGCGTTGCATCGGCGGGGACGGCTTCCTGTTGAGAAGATGATTTCTCATCGATTGGAACTCTCTGAGATCAATATTGCGATGGAGCGTTTGGCAACTGGCCAAGCGGTCCGTCAAATTGTGTGTTTTGAGTGAGAACAAGATGACGTTATATGAACCCAAATCCCTCATCAATGGCCAGTGGATGGGCGCCTCGTCTGGGGCCACTTTTTCGGTTGTGAATCCAGCAACTGGAAAATCAATTGCCGAAGTCGCCGATCTATCCAGCGGTGACTGTGTCGCTGCAATCGATGCGGCGGCGGCTGCATTTCCGTCTTGGGCGAAGTGGACTGCTAAAGCACGAGCCCAAGTGCTCAAGCAATGGTTTCAATTGATCGAGACCCATGCCGATGCATTGGCTGCGTTGATCACCGAAGAAATGGGTAAGCCATTGGCAGAAGCGCGCGGTGAAGTCACTTATGGTGCCAGCTTTGTCGACTGGTTTGCAGAAGAAGGCCGACGTATTTATGGTCAAGTCATTCCGCCGCACATGGCCGATAAACGGGTGTTGACGATTCGCCAGCCGGTGGGAGTCGTTGCCGCGATCACACCTTGGAATTTTCCGTTGGCGATGATCACGCGGAAAGTCTCACCAGCCCTGGCGGCTGGCTGCACGGTAGTGGTTAAACCGTCGGAAGATACACCGCTGACGGCGCTGGCCGTCTGCGCACTGGCAGAAGGCCGGTATGCCGCCTGGAGGTGCTCAATTGTGTAACGAGGATGGATGCGCCCGCGGTGGGCACTTTTGACGTCGATCACGCGTTCGCAAAGTGACCTTTACGGGGTCAACGGCGGTGGGCAAGATTCTCTATCGCCAGTGTGCGGACACCGTGAAGAAACTGTCGCTGGAGCTCGGTGGCAATGCACCCTTGTGTTTTGATGACGCGGATCTCGAGGCGGCGGTTGACGGCGCAATGCTATGCAAGTTTCGAAATGCCGGACAAACCTGTGTGTGCGAATCGAATCCTGGTGCAAAGCGGGATTCACTGACCGCTTTGTGGCGGCCTTTGCCGCGCGCGTCAGCGCGTTAAAAGTGATGAACGGCGATCAGCCTGGCGCCGAGATCGGTCCGCTGATCAATCACGATGGCTTGGCAAAAGTCAGAGCGCACGTCAAAGATGCCTTGGCTCAGGGTGCCGAGGTCGTCGTCGGTGGCGGAGACCATGCGGCCGGGCCTTTGTTTTACACGCCAACGGTATTGACCGGGGTGACGGCCTCGATGCGGATGGCGCAGGAGGAAACCTTCGGACCTGTGGCGCCGGTGTATCGATTTGAGACCGAAGACGAGGCGGTGGCTCTGGCCAACGATACGCCCTATGGATTGGCTGCGTATTTTTATACGCGCGATCTATCACGTACTTTCCGCGTTTACGAGGCGCTCGACTACGGCATTATTGGGGTCAATACCGGGATTATTTCCACTGAAGTTGCGCCTTTTGGTGGAGTGAAGGAGTCGGGTCTTGGGCGTGAAGGCGGGCCGCATGGAATTGATGAGTTCCTTGAAACGAAATACGGCTGTATCGGGATTGAAATATGAGTGATTCCTTTGAACGGGGCATGAAAAAACGCCGTCAAGTGATGGGTGATGCCTTCGTCGACCGTGCGCTCTCGCAAATGACTGAGCTCACTACGCCAATGCAGGACATGGTCAGCCGTGTGGCGTGGGATGAAATCTGGAATCGTGAGGCGTTAAGTGATCGAGAACGCTCATTGATTAATCTCGGCATGATCGCTGCACTCAATCGGCCAACTGAGTTTAAAGGCCATGTTCGCGGTGCGCTCAACAATGGTGTGACGCCGGAAGAGATCCGTGATGTATGTTTGCAGGTTGCTGTGTATTGCGGCTTTCCCGCCGGTCTCGACTCGTTGCGGCTTGCGATGGATGTGATCAATGAGGAGTCCGCATGAGTGCGATGGGACAGTCTCAACCAGCCCATGTACTGGTCTATGTGCATGATCCCATGTGCAGTTGGTGTTATGGATTTGGTCCAACGTGGGAGGCTTTAAAAAGTCGATTGCCAAAAGACTTGCCGGTTGTCTCAATTTTGGGCGGCCTTGCGGCAGACAGCGCCGAGCCCATGCCTGCAGAGATGGTTGAGCACCTCAAAGCGACCTGGGAGCGCATCGCAGCCGTCTGTGGCGTGCCCTTTGACTTGAGTTATTGGAACCAGACTCCACCGCCACCGAGAACCACCTTTATCAGTTGTCGTGCGGTTATTGCGGCTGAGCGGATTGCCGGTCAAGGCGAGGCCTTTGGTAAACGGATCCAAGAGGCCTATTACCAGGAGGCGCAAAACGTGTGGGATGCGGATGTCTTAACCGCACTTGCGGTGCAGTTTGGATTCCGCGAGGCTGCCTTCGTTGAAGCGCTGCATGCAGGCGAAACGCGTCAGTTGCATGAAGAGCAAATGGCACTTGCTGAGCGGTTGCAAGTCGAAGGCTATCCGACGTTGTTGTTCATTGCGGATGGTGAGGGCTATCCGATTGCCATTCGTCATGGCGACGCAGATGTAATGGCAACAAACATCCTCGACCTGCTCGCCGAGCCGAATGACTGATCACACCGTAAATTCTCGCCGCAACAGTTGACTCAGGGCATCCAATGCTGCCGGACGCACCGCAAATGGGGCTTGCCCCTCGGGGAATAACATGTCGATCAGCAGTGCTTGCCGGTAGGCTTGCATTGGTGGCATCCAACTGATGACTTGGAGGCGAGAACGGTAGGTCTCATAGACCAGCTGGATCTGCTCTCGGCTCGGTAAATCAAGGTGCGAAAACGGAGCATCTTTTGCAAATGGGATCAGCGCCTTGAGCAGCGGACCGCCCTCACTGAACACATGGTCCCAGGATTCAAACTGAACACCAGACCGAATCCCTTTACGGGTGCTGTCTTCGAGCGCCAGAAGTAGCGCCTCGGCAGCCAACAATTCTGTTTGCATACACCATCCTCTTTATTGTTATTGGTGCAAACAAAACAGTAGTGCAGTCGCACTGCACAAAACAACTCTTGAGCGTATTTAGGTGGCAAACATCTGCGCAGGATCTTTAAAGGATTTGAATTCCAGTGCGTTGCCGCTTGGATCTTTGAAAAACAGGGTGGCTTGTTCGCCGACCTGTCCTTCGAAGCGAATTGTGGGTTCGATTAGAAATTGAATGTCGGCTGCCCGAAGCCGGTCTGCAAGTTGGTGCCATTGTTCCCATTCAAGGACAGCCCCGAAATGGCGTGCTGGAACCTGTTCGCCATCGACAGCGTTGGTCGGCGCTGCATCGTCCTCGAGATCAATGAGATGGGCGCTGACCTGGTGACCGAAAAAATTAAAGTCAATCCAGCGCTCGGCAGTCCCGTCCGGTTATTGCAGCCTAAAATGTCGCAAAGAGATGGCGGGTTGCCTCGAGATCGAAGTGACTGCAAAGGCGAGATGAAAGGGTGTGTACTGCATGCGGACCTCCGAGAACATTAGCATGGCAGTATACAGCAACAGATGCACATCCAGAATACTGAACGCTTGAAGTCTAAATGACGGGAGACGCGATATGACGCAGAGCCTTTCGATGTCGCAGCATTTGCGATGCATACGCAGCATCTCATGGATGCTTCACCGGATCGAGCGCGGGCGGTGATGGTGGAAAATAATGCCTATTACATGCTCGTCAACATGCATATTTTTCTGTGCAATATAGCGAGTTTTCAGACTGTCATGACAGTCCGATCGAGCCATTGATCGAGCAATTGGCCAAGGAGGTCAATCGCATTCAGGAGCAAAAAGGCGCTCGGTGGTTGGATGATTTTGTCAGGAACCTGGCGCCCCGGAAGTTAAGTTAACCAGTCGGCTAAGCGCTCGGCGATCATCACCACAGGCGCATGCATGTGCCGCTGGTGATAGTGGGCATGACCGAAGCATCAGCAATCCATACATTATCGAGTCCGTGGACCTGCAGTCGATGCGGCCACCACCGCATGAGGATCTTGCGCATCACCATGCAGGCCCGTCCCAACAAGGGTGAAAAATCATTGTAGCGATGTCTCCGGCAACACGCAATAAATCTGCATCTGAGGTGAATCCAGATCCTGGTTTGTGTTCTTCCGGGCCAAACATGTTGAGCCCCTGATGTGCCATTAATTCACGTGTTTTACGGATCGCTTGGACCACGACCTGCTTGTCCTCGATAGCACTCAGATACTGGGGATCAATGCGCGGCGCATCGGCGACTTGGTTCGTTTGGATGTGTGTGGAGCCGCGGCTATGTGGCCGAAGATGGCACACACTGGCGGTCATGCCGGGGAAGTCGTGCAGTTGCGTACCCAGCTTGTCGGCACTCATGGGTTGAATATGAAACTCAAGGTCTGGTCGATCCACCGAATCACTTGATTTGAAGAATGCACCGAGCTGGCTTGGCGCCATTGAAAGGGGGCCGCTTTGATTGAACGCGTACTGTATTCCCATCTTCACCCGTCCAATCCACGAGTTTGCCAACTGATTGAGTGTCTCGCCTTGCTTGAGGCGATACTGGAGCCGCACTTGTAAATGATCTTGCAAGTTCTCGCCGACACCGTCCAGTCGCAGATGCACCGGAATGCCGAGTGGTTTTAAGACGCGCTCTTGCCCAACGCCTGAGCGCTCGAGTAACGCCGGCGTTCCAATGGCGCCAGCTGCAAGAATCACCCGATCAGCATGGATCCGCGTGCTTGCACCCTGTTCAATGATATCGACGCCGATACATTGTGCACCATCAAACACCAGTCGCTCCGTCAGTGTGTGTGTTTTGAGTGTAAGGTTTGGGCGATGCCGAATAGGGTGCAAAAAGGCGCGCGCAGAGGACCAGCGGACGCCCCTTTTTTGGTTGACCTCAAAATACCCTACACCGGCATTGTCGCCGCGATTAAAGTCGGGTCGATCGGCAAAACCTGCCTCCTCACACACCCCTTTGAATGCCTCAAGAATCGGCCACTTCAGACGTTGTTGCTCGACACGCAATTCGCCCTGATCCCCATGCGCGTCATCCGCCCCGCCGTGGTAGCGCTCAGAGCGTGTGTAGAAGGGAAGAACTTGATCCCATGACCATTCTGGGTGTCCCCACTGATCGTAGTCGGCCGATTGGCCGCGCATGTAGATCATGCCATTGATACTGCTTGATCCGCCGAGAACACGACCGCGCGGATAATTGAGTTGCCGACCGTTAAGACCAGCCTGAGGTGTGGTTTGATAACACCAATCCGTCTTTGGATTACCCATGGTGTAGAGATAACCCACGGGAATATGAATCCAGTGCCAGCGGTCATGGCCACCCGCCTCAAGTAACATGACCTGATGATTCGGATCGCGGGAGAGTCGGTTGGCAAGCACGCAGCCCGCACTTCCTGCACCAACAATTAGGGTATCTGTGTGGATGACATCACTCATAGGGTGGCTTTGGCATCTCAACCTGTTGTGTTCGGTTCGTACTGGGATCATACAACACCGCACCGCCCGAGCGCGTGCCAATACCAGTTAGCGCGCTGATGACCACCTGATGCGTGACCATAACGAGGGGTTGATCCTTGGGGTCGATTTCCGCGAGGCGACTCCGCAGCAAGCGCATGGTTTCGGTCCGATCCGCATGGCCCTGAAAAAACGAAGCCAGCCCATCGAACGCTCTTACCGGACCGATTTCCATGAACTTGGCGGTGTCGAGGCAACGGCACCACGGGCTCGAGAGAATCTCAGCAGGCTGGAAGCCTGCATTGATGAGAGCAGCACCGATCGCTCTGGACTGCGCTTGGCCTTGGCTGCTGAGATTACGTTGTGTGCGGCAGTTATTGACCTGAAAGTTCTCGGGGTCCCCGAATCCAGGTGCAATGGCATGCCGAATGAGGAGGGCTGTTCCTCGGGTCGCCATGGCCTCTTGCAGGGTAAGGACCTGTGCATAGAGATGTGGTGAAAGTGCAAGGCACACGCTGAGTGCCAGAGTGATGATGCGATGTTTCATGTCAGCCAGTCTCCCGATACACTCGCGCTCTTCTTTATTGGAGCAAACACATGAGTGCGGCCGAATGGTGGATTTTTCTACCAGCCTGCATCGGAATGAATTTTTTCCCAGGTCC
>JAGYIK010000300.1 GCA_018402605.1 Litorivicinus sp.
ATGCCACCATCGGCGCGCTTGATGGCAATGACCGCAGAACGCGGGACTGCATTGCCCCCTTCAGGCCAGTGACTATCCCCCTTCTCGCCTGGATGCTGTATCCCGACGAACATCGTCTTACGATCAAGACTCCAGGTCAGGCCGGTGATTTCACACTCGCGCGGACCCACCAGGAAGCGGTGAATCTCACCTGTTTCAGGATCACCCCGTAACATTTGATTGTTGCCCATGCCAGCAAAGCCGTTCTCGTTCGAGTAGTTCCCATCCGTCTGGATCCAGAGATTGCCCAATGCATCAAAGCGCAAACCGTCTGGGCTATTGAACATATTCTCCGCGTTGACGTTGCTCGACCCCGCCATCAAGTCATCATGCACCATCGGATTCCCCGCCATCACATACATATCCCATGCGAAGGTCTCTGCAGCATGATCGGCATGGTCAGGCACCCATCGCAAAATATGGCCATAGGGATTTTTCGCCCGTGGATTGGCCATATTCAGGGGCTGGGTATCACGCTCACCGCGGTACTTGTTATTGGTCAGCGCGACATACGCTTCCACTTTATGCGGATTGGCAGCAACCCACTCTGGTCGATCCATCGTAGTGGCACCCACCTTCGATGCGGCAAGACGCGCAAACACCAAGGTCTCGTCTGCAGCCATACCGGCACCATTCAGTGACACCCACTCACCACGCCCATCATCATGAAACTTCGCAACAAACAGTTCGCCATCATGCAATAAGCGTGTGTTATCGCCTGATGGCTTGTACTTATCACGACTCACAAAGCGATATAGGAATTCACCGCGCTCATCGTCGCCAAGATAGACCACAGCATGGCCATTCTTTGCTATCACAACTTCCGCATTTTCATGCTTAAACCGACCCAGCGCTGTCAGCTTGACAGGCTTTTGTTTGCCCGATGGATCGACCTCGACGACCCAACCATGTCGATTGGCTTCATTGGGCTCTTTCGAGACATCAAAGCGGTCATCGGCTTGCGCCCACTTGTAACCCCAGTCCTTACCGCCTTTAGCGATGCCATAGCGCTTTTGCGCATCGGTTTGCT
>JAGYIK010000301.1 GCA_018402605.1 Litorivicinus sp.
TTCTGCAGTGGATGCTGAGATTGGACGGCGATTTGGCCACCGCGTCGAGCTGGCGTTGGCGGGTGGATTCAAAGATTGGGAGAGCGAACCTGAAAGTCGTCTTGCCCTGATCTTACTGCTCGATCAGTTCACGCGAAATTTATTTCGAGGAACGGCGCGTGCTTTTGCCGGTGATTCGCGCGCGGTGGTGTTGGCGCGGCGCGGACATGCACGTGAGCTCTTTGTTTCACTCCCACTGATCCAACAGGTGTTTACACTGATGCCGCTCGAGCACAGTGAGTTGCTGTCCGATCAGGCAGCCTGCGTCGCTGGAATGGAGCAGCTGGTGCGTATGGCTCCGACTGAAGAGCGTGCTCGGTTTGAAGGCTTCTTGCAGCATGCCCTTGAGCACAAGGCGATTATCGAACGGTTCGGCCGATTCCCACATCGCAATCAGCTGTTAGCGCGTATCTCGACTGAGAACGAGCGGCGCTACCTGCAAACAGCCAAAACCTTTGGTCAGGTCGCTTCGCGGTGAAGATTTATTCGCCAAGACAGGTTGCACAAACCATTCTGGATGGGTTCGCTGCATACCGACATCAGTTCATCAATATCACCCTTGGCGCGCGTGAGCGATTTGAGAGCCAATCATGGCGCGATGTGCAGCGTGCCGCGCAAGAGCGCATTGACCTCTATGAGAATGCTGTGCAAGCGGTGCATCGCACATTGTCGGAGCGCGTGGGGTATGAAAACCTCACGCTTGAGATTTGGGCTGAGGCCCGACACAACTACATTATATTGATCCAAGAGCGGACCGACCCAGAGCTCTGTGAGACGTTTTTCAACTCCATCTACTGCGACATTTTTCGTCATCAGAATATCAATGACACCACCGCATTTTTGAACTCTTGGTTCGGCGATCAAGGGGGTAATGCGACCGGTCAGGTGGAGATTTTCATGCGCTACACCTTCGAGGATCCGGTGGCTGTGATTTGCGATCGGATCTTGGATGATTACGGGTTCAGTGTTGGATGGGCGAACCGGAGTGTCGATCGGAAACGGCTGACTAAAGGTATTGAGC
>JAGYIK010000302.1 GCA_018402605.1 Litorivicinus sp.
CGGTTTGGCATGCCGATCGCACGCACCCTTGGTAATTGTTTGTCGGTGGCGAATTTAAGCCGTCTCGTGCAGTTGCTCGGTGAATCGCGCGTGCGATACCTCATGTTAACCGCGCAATTTCTGCCGATCGAGATGCTCACACAAAGCGGTTTTGTGGCGGAAGTCATGCCGACTCCAGAGGCCTGTGATGTGCGATGCCGAGAGCTTGCAAGCCACATGCAAACGCTGGCGCCACGAACCTTGTCGGCGACGCGTGATGGCTTGGCGCGGTTGGCAGAACAGGATCTTCCGCCCGATCGGGATTTGATTGAACGGTGTTATTTGAGTGCAGACTTTGCCGAGGGGATCGAGGCATTTTTTGCCAAACGCCCAGCAAACTGGAGTGGGCAATGACAGAACAATCACGCCCACTTGCCGGAATGCGCGTCATCGAATTGGCTCATATTATGGCCGGTCCGCTTTGCGGGATGATGCTGGCTGACATGGGTGCGGATGTGATCAAAGTCGAAAAGATCGATGGTGGCGATGATTCGCGACGGATGGTTCCACCGCAGATTGGCGATCAGTCCGCGGCCTTTCTGATGATGAACCGAAATAAACGCGGCCTGGCCTTGGATTTGAAGGCCGATCAGGGTCGCGAGGTGCTAAAACGCTTGCTGGCTGAGGCGGATTGTGTGATTGAGAATTTTCGTCACGACACCATGGCGCGCCTCGGGCTCTCCTATGAGGAGCTCAAAGCACTCAACCCAGGGCTTATTTACGTCGAAATTTCTGGGTATGGCCGAACAGGCCCTTACTCGGAGCGGGCGGGCTTCGATTTGGTCGCGCAGGGTGCTTCCGGTCTGATGAGTATCACAGGCCCAGGCAAGGACGACGGCCCAGTGAAAGTGGGCGCTCCAGTTACAGATATTACAGCGGGCATTTTGGCAGCGATGGGTGCGGCCGCTGCATATGCTGGCAAGCTCGCCACAGGCCAAGGTATGCGAGTGGACACCTCGTTATTTGAAGCGGGGATTACGCACACCTATTGGCAATCGGCGATTGCGTTGGCAACGG
>JAGYIK010000303.1 GCA_018402605.1 Litorivicinus sp.
GTTAATGAGGATGGTGAGGCGATTAATCTGCATGCTGGCTCCAAAATTGGCATGGTGAAAGGCCCTATCTAGACATAAGTCGTGTGCATCTGCAAAAAATGTTTTGTCTAAGAAAATCTTTATATATAATTCAAAAACAGGACAACATTGCCGGATTCCGGTAACCCGAAGGATTGGGAAGTCTGAGGAAGGATTCGGGTATCGACAAGGATGTCGAATTTTTTACCCAAGCACGCCTTGGAACGATTGAGATCTCTCTTCGATCTCGAGTGTCTCTGCTCTCCCTATATCAACTCTCTCATACGCAGTCGTTTTTTCTGATCGATCGTTTCGTCAATTGGTGGCGCGATATGCCATTATTTGCGAAGACTGATTGCACAATATGGAGTGTGAAATGGGGTCGATTTTCGAGAGTATTGAACGCGGCATGGAGGAGGCAGTGGCCTACAGCGAGGGTCAACCGGTCAAGGCGGTCGTCCATCAGCTGAGTACGCTAAATGTCAAAGTGATCCGCATGCGTATCGGGATGACGCAAGCCGCGTTTGCACAGGCATGTGGAATCAGCGTGAGTACATTGCGGCATTGGGAACGCGGCGATCGCACACCGCAGGGTCCTGCGCGTGTTCTTCTGAATCTTGTTGCGCGAGCCCCAGAGACCATTCTTCAGCTTTTAAAGGATGAAACAAAAAACCCAGACTGAATCTGGGTTTTTCGGGTAGGCAGGACGCTTCCTAGAGACCGATCAGTCCCAAGACAGTGCGCCACCCACCTGGTACTCAGTGACACGGGTCTCGAAGAAGTTCTTCTCTTTTCTGAGATCCATGATTTCACTCATCCAAGGGAAGGGGTTCTCAACACCGGCAAATTGCTCAGATAAACCAATTTGTGTCAGGCGACGGTTGGTGATGAACTTCAAATAGTCTTCCATCATCTGTGCATTCATACCCAACACGCCACGTGGCATGGTATCCCGCGCATATTCGATCTCAAGCGCCAAACCTTCCAAGATCATCTGTGTCATCTTGGCCTGGAACTCTTGCGTCCACAGCT
>JAGYIK010000304.1 GCA_018402605.1 Litorivicinus sp.
TTTCGAAGGCTCATTCAGGCCTAATAAACGACCTTATATTCTCCTTTGCCGATACTTCATTTTGCGAGGATGTCCGTAGTCCATGCCATGAGCCAAGACTTTGGCTAGATCTTGTTAAATGCCCAGTGTTAGTCTTCATCAGCTGGTTTTGGACAGGGATTACAAAAATGATGCAACAACATCAACAATCCGATAGTGCCTATTACAGGTCAACCACGTTAAATGAGATTTGGAATCTCAGCCGACACCAAGCAACGCAAGGATTGCTAAGGATCTCGGTTGTTCTTATTTCGGTTTGCCTGAGTATACAGACGGCAAATGCGTTTAATTTAACTTGCACCAACGTGTCTGCTATTCAGGGTAACCTTGGCCCGGCTGGAATGGATTATTACAACGCGGCAACGGATTCGGGTGTAACGGTATTTAAGCGTGATAGAGATAAGCTTGTTTCCGATTACATGGGTATGATTTCGTTCGAGGGTGATTTGGTTAAAGATGGTTTTCGGTCAGATCAAAATATGATCGAGTACTACGAGTTTCAGGATGTTGACTCGAGTCTGGGCTACAATGAAATAACTACAATAATGCGCTCGTCTCTCGACGGAATGTACCGTGTGATCGTCACCCATACTGGAAACAATGATGGGCAATTGTACCAACGGAGCTATTGGTATGAGTGCAGATAGACACTACTCAAGATACCTGCGCGCGAAGGTGAAAACTCTGTTTACGTTCGTTGCACTGGTATGCTCATCGGCCCCAAGCGTGGCTTACAATGGAAATGAGTTTTTGGCGCACTTAACCGGCGATGCAACGGATAGAGTTTATGCAATCGGATATGTGCAAGCTTTGGGGAATATGATGAGGCATTTCCCAGTGGCTGGGCGATGTATTGATTTCCCAAACGGAGTTGATGGTGCACAACTGATGGATGTAGTTGAAAAATACTTGAAGGAAAATCCTGCAGATCGTCATTTACACGCAACGACACTCGCGTTTGGCGCTTTCTCAGAGGCATTTGGCGTCGTACCGCCATCGCAGAATTTTTT
>JAGYIK010000305.1 GCA_018402605.1 Litorivicinus sp.
AAACTCTGCCTGTGCGCTCCACGTCACGCCATCGGTCATGCTGCGGTGGTCTTTGAGCCTTTGCAGCAGCATGTAGTAGAAACGGGTGTTACGAATAACCTTACGGACGGGTAGCTTGTCAAAAGGACTGAGTAAGTTTTCTATGCCAATTGCATCGCGTTGTTTGAGTAGAAAATGAGAATATTGTTCAAATCCCTCAAAGAAAGCCGATAAATAATCACCCAATTGAGCGTACTGTCCTTGGATGTGGGGGATGTTGGGCGTTTCAGTTGCGTCGTTAGGGACCTGCATCCAGCGCATCGCATCGGTATTGGGATTTTTCCAGACACCGACGGGTGCACTGCCCTTGACTGCATTTAATCCACCCGCATCAAAAATCTTGTTGTTAGGGCTCTTTGCATAGGATGGCAGCATCCCAACCATCAAAACCGAATTGATAACGGCTCGGTTCGACGCGATTAGCGCAGCCGTTTCAGGTGTTTCTTGCTCCGCTTCGGGGGTGGAGGCCTGCAATATCATTTCCAAATCAATGGGGACCGGGTGCGCAGCATGGGCAATGATGTTTTCAAAATGCATATCAGTGCTGGCAAACAAATGAAACACGGCTAACCACGCACCAGAGCGACGATAGAACTGTTCAATATCTTGGGCCGATACGCAAGAACTGTGTTCGATGAACTCGGTCCAACCGTATTCAGGTCGCGCAATCGCCTTAGCGGGTTTGAGGTCCACGGGCGGTGAGCTCGCGTTAAACCGTTCAATGAGATCGTGCCATGCCACGTCAAGGCGTAGGTCCTTGGGTTTGTAGACAACCTTGGTCTGGTCTTCAAACGTGATGATTTGTACCGAATGGCCAAAGTTATGTGGGTCGGACAAGTCGCCACCAATCGCCTGCACTTTGACGGACGGTGCCGATTGTGTGATGAGCGCTTTGATCTCTGCGACGTCAGCGTGGGTGCGATTTACGAGCTCTGCGGTGGTGTCTATCCATTGCCTGACAATCGTGGCTGTTAAGCGCAATAAGACAGGTTTTTCAGTAAAAATCGT
>JAGYIK010000306.1 GCA_018402605.1 Litorivicinus sp.
CAAAAATCGGGCCTATATCAGCCTCGTAAGCGACCAGCGTCGTCGGTTGCAGTGTCCCGATCTGGTTCGCTTCTCGCAGAGCGGTCATCACCGACAGCGACGTGTATAGCGCGGGCATACCCTTTGGGTTGAACCGACCGCCATGGCGCCTAGCGCCCTCGCCTGACAGCGGATCGCGAGCATAGATGGGGTTCAACGCGCGGTAAAGAAAGCCCTTGTAACGCATCTTTCGTCAGGCATACAAACCGGCATCGACAGCATCGATGTACTCCATCACCTCGGCTGCCTTGCCATCGCGTACGAGTTGCATGGCAGTTAGACCGGCAAAGCCCGCAAGCGGTTCTGACCGATACCACGCATAGGCAATCAACGCAGAGCCAAACCGGGGCTCGACTCGATTGAGGATCTCCACCATCTCTCGCAGCCGCTTTTGTGTCTTCGGTGAATGGACGCGCTCCGAGCGCAACAGCGCATCACGCCCGAGGCCGACAGTCCGGGCGACCTCTTCCAGAGTGGTGCGAAGGGTCTTTGCGATACGACCGGGCGCAAATAGACCGCCCTCAGTGAAAGTATCAAGTTGCATTTTTAGCCACTCCTTTTGCCAGAATATAGCGTCTATTGGAGTGGTATGCAAGGTTATGATTGCAATGCGACGCTGCCCTGGCAAGCCGCTCAATCACAATCTATTTGGTTTGTTTTGAATGGCTTATCAGTTTCTTGTGGTGCGCTAACCTCACTCAGCCGCCACGCGCGGCTTGGCCTGCACCAGATCTCCAACGATGTTGGCCGCCTCGATCAGCGCGCCCGGTGCGAGGTGTGCGTAGCGCTGGGTGGTTTTGGCATTGGAATGTCCCAGCAGCTTTTGCACTTCATAAAGCGACCGCCCCGAGTTGACCAGAAAGCTTGCGAAGGAATGGCGCAGGTCATGCAGCCGTACGTCAGGAATGCCAGCCCGCTGCCGGATGGTGTCCCAGCCGTGATGTATTGAGTCCTGCGGCCGACCCGTGTTCGGGTTCCAGAACAGCC
>JAGYIK010000307.1 GCA_018402605.1 Litorivicinus sp.
GCCGGTTCTTCACGCTCAACGCTTGTTCGTGTATCCCAAATGGGTTTTCGAGCAATTTCATGCCTGCCTCTCAAGTTCTTTGTTCTGCATCCGATTCCACTGATGACGGATACATGACGCTTCCGAGCTCGTAGAAGCAATCGCTATGCCAACCCGCTAAACCGCACCAGAACTGGCAAAGACTGTTGCCGACGGCAATCGCGAGCCACGTGTTGTGGCAATTTTTTTCCAGTTTGCAAACCCCCCGCGCTCGCCCATACTGAAGCCATGTGGAAAACCATCGTATCTAGCATGCTGATCATGGCCTTCGGCGGAGTTGCATTCGCTGAAGAGCCAGTCGATCCGATCACAGAAGTCGTTCAGGAAGCCACGAACTGGATCGCACAGGACCAAGGGATTGATCCCACTGACATCGATGTCAGACCGCCAGACCGTCGTGCCGCGATTGCGTCGTGCCAGACCGACCTTGTGTTTGCTTGGCCGTTTCAAAGTAATACTCGGACGCTTGAAGTCAGTTGCGCGAACCCAGCATGGCGTTACTTTTTGCAAGTGCGGTCCGAGCCGCAAGTCACGGTGATTACCGTCACGACAGACCGCGCCAAGGGACATGTCTTGAATCGAGAGGATTTGAGGGAGATCCGGATGCGAGAAGCACCAGAAGACCGCATCCGCGCGCTCGAGGCGCTGGTTGGTCAAACGCTCGCGCGTGATTTCCCCACAGGCGATCCGATTCGACCCCAAGATATCGCGACCGAAGCTATGCAATTTACGACACTACGCGCCTATGAGCAGGGTGAGGTCGTCGATCCAATGGACGTGTTTTTCGAATCCACCAATCGTCCGCGCGCAGGCAGCCTCACGCAATGGCCGGAAGGCACAGTCGTCGCCAACCGACCACTCGCCGCCGAGACCCTCTTGAGCCCATCCGATCTTGAGGCGGCCGTTGATGTGGTGGTCATCCAAGACAATATTATTCGAAATCAGGTGGTCACAGCCTCCATGGTCGCGATT
>JAGYIK010000308.1 GCA_018402605.1 Litorivicinus sp.
AGAACGAGCTCAATCAAATCACTCTCAAAAGGGATCTCGCGTATGCGAATCCCATCGTTGTAGACATCGAGCGCCTGTGCAAACTCACGCGCGGAAATACCCGCTCGCGCCAATAATTCAGCGTTGGGTCGAACAACGATTTCTGGTCGGCTGGCATTTTCGGAGGGTTGCACCCGCACTTGATGGCCAACCTCGCCCGGAAACAGCTCACGAACCGTTCGCGTGGTCTCGCGGACCACTGGTGCAACCGCATCGAAATTTGGCCCCAAGACATCGATTAAAATCGCGCGCGACCCGCCCACCGAGCGACCAAATAAGGATGCCTGTGTAACGAACACGCGCGCACCGGGGGCATTTGCAACCGGTTCCGCAAGCACCGGGATGAGTTCGCGAATACGATCAGCCTGCTCGGTCGCGGCTCCCGCAAAGGCACCCCCGTTAAATGCCACAAAGAAGAATCGATCGATCGGAGGCCCATTCTCGGGATTCGGGTTCTCCCACAATGGGCGCGCCACATCCTCCATCGATTGCGCAAATTCGAGTGTCGCTTCACGGGTGTATCCAGGCGGAACTGAAATCCGACCAAACACGAAGTTCCGATTCCCATCGGGTAAGTAATCCAATGGCGGCATCAGCGCCACCACGGTCACAACAGACGCAGCAATCAAAACCAAAACCACAGCCATACCGCGCGCGGTCGACTGCACAACCCAACGACCGTAATTAAGTACGATCTGCGTGAACCAGCGCGCAATATCATCGATCACGGGAATCCGTCGACCGGTCCCTGGCGCATCGACATTTTTCAAAAGCTTCGATGTCAGAGCGGGAATGACCGTCACAGAGACTAAAACCGAAATCAGAACGGAAACACTGATCGCGACTGCGATGTCTCGGAAAAGCTGGCCGACGGGCAGATCCAAAATGAGAATGGGTACGAACACCACGACGGTCGTTAATGCCGAGCCTAAAATCGGCGCCCAAACCTGACGCGCACCCCAATAGGCA
>JAGYIK010000031.1 GCA_018402605.1 Litorivicinus sp.
GCGATTTCGTCGTACCAAGAGACGGAATTGCCCATGAGTCGGGCCAATACCGCGACGATAACAACTGCCGTCAGTGCAATCATTTGCACCAGAAGAAACCAGACCAACACTTGGTCTAGCAATTTTGCAACGCGATCCACTATCCATGCCCTCTATGAATCGAAGAGGCCCCTTCGATTGAAGGGGCATATCCTTTGTTTTGAGTGATTAATCAGCGAGTGCGCGAATGGATTTCACCAATTCAGCCCCACCAGCAAAGGAAGAGGCGAACTCGTCATAAACCGGTGCTGAGGCAGCGATAAATGCGTCCTTGTCCGCTTCATTGATCTCAACACCGGCGGCTCGAATTACTTCCAGAAGCTCTGTCTCCAATGCTTCAGCTTTCCGATACACGAAAACCTGTGTTGATTCAGCACAGTTGGTCAAAATCCCGCGAACATCGGCTGGATGTTTGTCAAAGTGCCGCTTTGAGGACAGTACGTAGGCTGGGGTATACACGTGCCCTGTAATCGACAAATACTTCTGCACTTCTTGGAAGTTCGCAGATGCGATTTGAGCATACGGATTTTCTTGACCATCCATTACACCAGTTTGCAGTGCAGTGAAAACCTCAGAAAACGCCATTGGACTTGGGTTGGCACCATACAGCTGGAACATTTTTAGACGCCATGCACCACTTGGGGTCCGGAGCTTAATGCCCTGAAGGTCAGATGGAACATTGATAGGCCGCTTGTTGTTGGTGATGTGCCGGAACCCATTCTCGAAGTAACCAACAATGTGATAACCCTTTGCATGCACTGCGTTTTGGAATGTATCGCCTAACTTATTTTGCACACGCTTCATGTGCTCTCGGCTTTTGATGATGTAGGGCATTTCAAATACGCCGAATTCCTCAGAGACAGAGGACATCACGGACGATGGCAGTGCAAAGTCGACTTGGCCAAGCTTCAGTTTTTGCAATAGCTCTCGGTCATTACCCAGCTGGGATGAGCCGAACGTCTGGACTTCAATCCGGCCATTGGACTCATCCGCAACACATTGCGCATAAGCATTAGCACTGGCCTCGAATAGAGACCCAGGGGCGCCGACGTGACCAAATTTGAACGTCATATTGGCGGCGTGTACGCCACTCGATGCAACTGCTGCTGCAACAGCGAGCGATGTCGCGATGGAACGAAATTTCATGTGAACCTCCTAGGATTATTGTTATTTGGGAGCCAGGCGTCGCGCTTAGTGTGCCGTTTGTTTTAGCACACGCATTGCTGCCTCCACACCCCCAGCCTGATGCGGAACACCGGCTAGGCCCAAACCCATTTCAACACCCGAAAGTGTGCCCATGAGCGTGAGTTCATTGAAGTCACCGAGGTGGCCCACTCGAAATGCTTTTCCTTTGAGCTTTCCAAGACCTGTACCTAGTGACATATCAAACTGTTTTAAGATGACGCTACGAACCGCATCGGCGTCAACACCCTCTGGCATCATAATGCCAGTTAGCACGTTCGAGTGCTCAGCAGGATTTTGGCATACAGTCTCTAAACCCCATGCAGCGACCGCAGCGCGGCAGGCATCCGCCAAGCGTTGATGCCGCTGAAAGACATTCTCCAACCCTTCCTCCTCGAGCATGCTGATCGCTTCTTTGAGGCCATACAGCAGTGTCGTAGCCGGCGTGTACGGAAAATAGCCAGTGGCATTGGATTGCAACATTTCTGACCAATCCCAATACGAGCGCGGCGCACCACCCTGTTTTGCGGCCTCGATTGCGCGATCAGACAATGCATTAAAGCCAAGCCCGGGTGGCATCATCAATCCTTTCTGCGAACCAGAAACCGAAATGTCGATACCCCACTCATCGTGGCGAAAATCAACAGAGGCGAGACCAGAGATGGTGTCTGCCATCAAGAGGGCCGGATGACCGACAGCATCAATCGCAGCACGAACCGATGCGATGTTTGACGTAATGCCGCATGAGGTTTCGTGATGCACACAACAGACTGCACGAATCTTTTGGTCCGTATCGGCGCGCAATACATCCTCGATCCGATTTGCATCCACTCCTGAACGCCAATCACCAGAGATGAATTCATTCACGATGCCAAGTCGATCAGCCATTTGCTTCCAGAGCGTAGCGAACTGGCCTGTCTCATAAAAGATCACGTGGTCTCCGGCTTTCACGACGTTGGATAACGCCGCTTCCCAGGCGCCAGTGCCCGATGACGGATAGATCACCACAGGGGACTTGGTCTTGAAGATGCGTTTCATCCCATCGAGTACCGTATGCCCCAACGCTGCAAAGTCGGGTCCTCGGTGATCAATGACAGCTGCATCAATGGCACGGGAAATTCGGTCCGGCACAGGACTCGGTCCTGGAATTTGTAAGAAGTGTCGTCCTGCACGGTAGCTCATCGTTCGAGATCCTTTTTATTTTTCAGTCTATTCATATCGCTATTGGTACGTAGTTGCCATCCTAGCGGATTCTCATTAACATGCATACCGTATTTTGTATGCAAAATAAAGAAGAAAAACCATGAATCGTCCGGTCGCACCAGAACACATCGCAAGAAACACGATCAGCGCGCATCACGCTCCTGACATCGATCGGTCTGTCGCCGAGGCGCTTCAGGCTCGACTGAAACACGACACATCATGTGAAGTTCGATTCGAGATGTTTGACCGCGGACGCTATGCAACGGACGCCAGCCATTACCAAATTTTACCCTTAGGTGTTGTCATCCCAAAGACTGAACAGGATCTTGCAGCGATCATCGAAATCGCGCGGGAATTGCGGATACCCATCACAGGTCGAGGAGGCGGCACATCACAAAATGGTCAAACCATTAACCGCGGGCTGATCGTTGACTATTCAAAATATCTGAACCAGGTGATTGAGGTCGACAGCGCGTCGCAAACCTGTGAGGTGCAGCCAGGCTTGGTCCTTGATCATTTGAATGCACAGCTCAAACCAACAGGACTGTGGTATCCCGTTGACGCCTCCACGAGCAGCCGAGCCAATGTGCTCGGCGGCATGACAGGGAATAATAGCTGCGGTTCCCGATCGATCCGCTACGGCACCATGCGCGACAACGTATTAGGCGTTGAAGCCATCCTCGCGGATGGCTCAACACTGCGGCCTGGGCAGCTGACCGGAATCGGAACAACTGTGGACTCCAAAACGACCTTTTGTTAGCCGAACTGACCTACTGGGCGATTACCCATCTGGGCGCCACGCACGCAGATCTGATCCAAGAACGATTCCCCAGCTGATGCGACGGGTTGGTGGATTGAATGTCGATGCACTGATCCCAGGCGGCCAAGGGGCTCTGGCTGCTGGCCGGGCACCACCTGCAATCCATCGCAAATTCGTTTGTCGGAAGCGAGGGCACAATTTGACTGTTCAAGCGGCTGCATTTGAAGCTCTCGCCGATTCCAAAAATAAAACCTCGGCGTCTGTCACTTATGACTTTTTATTCAGCAAATGGAGGCGGCGCAACATCTGGTGACGCTCGGCCCCAGCGCGGTCGAATTGGTAGATCGCACGATGATTGACCTTTCGCGCGACATTCCCATGTTTGTCAAAACAGTCAATGCGTTTGTTCGCGGTGCTCCTGATGCGCTCTTACTGGTCGAATTCTCAGGTGAAGATCAAGCCGACAACATCCGAAAACTAGATGCGCTTGAGGAGATGATGGCCGATCTTGGACACCCCAATGGGGTCGTCCGCGCTGAGGATCCAACTTTCCAAAAAGCAATCTGGGAGGTTCGGAAGCAAGGTTTGAATATCATGATGTCGATGCGTGGGGATGAAAAGCCTATCTCGATCGTTGAAGATTGCGCGGTTGAATTGAAGGATCTTGCCGAATACACACGCCGACTCACCGAAGTTTTTGAAAAACACGGAACCACAGGGTGCTGGTATGCACACGCCTCGGTCGGGACCCTGCATGTTCGCCCAGTACTCAATCTAAAAAAAGACCTCGGTGCCAAAGCACTTCGTGCAGTGGCTGAAGAGGCCTTTGCAATGGTTCGCGAGTACAAGGGATCTCACTCCGGCGAACACGGGGATGGCATCGCGCGATCTGAGTTTCATGTCGACATGTTTGGACAAGAGATGGTGGATCTGTTCCAGCGCGTCAAAGATATCCTAGATCCACGCGGCGTCTTCAACCCAAACAAAATCGTCAATCCACCACGGCATGATGATCGCAACTTATTTCGCTTCGATCCCACCTATGAAGAGCGAGTTCGCGTGCACAGTCCCATTGAGACAGGTTTTGACTGGTCTCACTGGGGTAGCTTCTCTCAAGCAGTCGAAATGTGTAACAACAATGGAGCGTGCCGAAAAACTGATGGTGGAGTCATGTGCCCGTCATACCGCGTCACGAAAGATGAAAAAGATGTCGTTCGCGGTCGGGCAAACTCTCTCCGACTCGCGTTATCTGGGCGATTCGGCAACGATGCGCTGACCTCCGATGCCATGGCTGACACCATGAAACTCTGCGTTGGTTGCAAAGCCTGCCATAACGAATGCCCAACTAGCGTCGACATGGCGAAGATGAAAACCGAAGTCGCGTATCAGCGATCGAAACATCATGGCGTCTCACTTCGGGATAAACTCATCGCATATTTACCGCGCTATGCACCATGGCTCACGCACGTTTCATGGCTCGCTAATCTGCGCGACCAAATTCCGGGTCTCCCTTGGCTCTCAGAACAGCTTGTTGGTCTTTCTAAAGATCGCACGTTACCGAAATGGCACAGCGGGTATCAGGCTCCCAAGGCCGCGCCGGAAACGAATCGGCCTGTTGTTGTTTTGTTGAGCGACACATTTAATCGTAACTTTGAACCCGACAACCTGTACGCCGCGCGCGATGTGCTTGAGGCATTGGGTTACGAAGTCATCGAAGCCAAACCACATATGGGAAATCGTCCGGTATGTTGCGGACGCACCTTCCTCGCCGCTGGGCTGATTGACGAAGCGTGTTGAGGCTAGCCGCTTCATTGAAGCGGTGCTGCCATGGGTGCACAAAGGCTACCCAGTTGTCGGCTTGGAACCCTCCTGTCTTTTGACCCTTCGGGATGAGTTCCTCGCACTGTTGCCCGGTGACGACGCAGCGCTATTGTCACCCAACATGCGTTTTATTCGAGGAATTCATCGAACGAGGGTTGAGTCCTGAGCGGCTCGCGCCCAAATTTAAGCAAGCTTAACCTGTGAGAAGTCCTAGTCCATGGCCACTGCCACCAAAAAGCTGCGCGTGCGATGGGGCCTGTTGAGTCCATTTTACGGCGAATTCAGCCTCAAAGTCGAAATCATCGAAGTCGTCCTGTTGCGGGATGGCGGGGCATTTGGCTATCAAGCCGAAACCGTTGAGGTCTCAAAGGCGATGGGCGAATTGTCTTTACTACCGGCCGTCAGGGCGCCGACACGAACACGCGAATCATCGCTGACGGAACCAGTTGTCGACATCAGATCGCCGATGGTTCAACTCGCCAGGCTGAGCACATCGCGGTAATCTTGGCAGAACACATCTTTCAAAGGATTGAATGATTGAACTCTTCTGTCATTGTGCGTGCTCCACTTCATGTCAGGTCGCTGAGCGTCTTCGGATACTTATTGACTCTGGCGATCTGCCGCCAGGGCTCGACTCAATGAAGCAGACCTGTGTGGGCAGCTTGGCGTCGGCAGAAACGCCACTTAGAGCCATTCGTTCATTAGCCACTGAGGGCTAATCGAATTGCAACCGAACGCGGCGCAACGGTCAGTATCGTCACCGTTGAGGATTTAACGGAATCTTACCGATCATGGCCGTCCTAGAAGGACTCGGCGGTCGGCTTGCAGCGACTGAAATGTCAGACAAAAAATTAGAGAGGTTCGCACTGTCCATGATCGGATGATCGGGCACTATCAACGCCAGAGCTGCCCGAAGGTACTTTGAAACCAATCGACTCATCCATGAACTCATTTCCGAAGGCAGCGGGAATCAGACGCTAGTCGATCAAATCAATGGTCTATCTGCCAAAGTTCGTCGCGCGCGGTTCAGCACAAATGACCCCAGAGAGTTGGGCCAAAGCAGTCGCTGAGCATGAAGCGATGATTCAAGCACTTGAGTCGAGAAGTGCCGACAAGCTCAGCGGGTGATCATGAATCATGTCGAAACAAAGCAAATCACCATTCTGAGCGTCATTGCTCCATCTGACTGAATCGTCATTCAAACGTCATTCAAACGTCATACTTTAGCCTCATTCTTCGTCTCACGTATTCGATGAACAATGGAGCTTTTCCGATGAAAACCACCAGCCTAATTAAATCTGGCATTACCGCTCTCGCACTTGCGGTGGCGCCTATTGCTTCTGCCCAATTTCAACTTGACCCGCGCTACACGGATGCTGACGGTGATCTCGTCGCAGACATCCCCGCGGACGCGTCTAAATGGGTTGATCCTGATACCATCGTGTTTACATACACACCGGTCGAAGATCCAGCGGTATATGCCGAAGTATGGTCTGAGTTCACGGACCACCTTGCCAAAGTCACTGGTAAAAAGGTGCAGTTTTTCCCAGTCCAATCAAATGCCGCCCAGATTGAAGCCATGCGCTCAGGCCGTTTGCATGTGGCTGGATTTAATACAGGCTCAAATCCGCTGGCTGTTGCTTGCGCAGGTTTCCGTCCTTTCGCGATGATGGCGCGTGCAGATAACACTTTCGGTTACGAGATGGAAATCATCACCTATCCTGGATCGGGAATTAACAAGGTTGAGGACATTAAGGGTAAACAGCTTGCGTTCACGTCTGAAACATCAAATTCTGGTTTTAAAGCCCCTTCAGCCATTTTGAAGGCGGATTTTGGCATGGAGCCAGGCACAGACTTTGAAGCTGCATTCTCTGGTAAGCACGACAATTCAATTCTTGGCGTTGCCAATAAGGACTACCCAGCTGCATCAATCGCCAACTCTGTTCGCAAGCGCATGATTGCTCGCGACGTGGTCAAGCCCGAGCAACTGAACATTATCTATACGTCACAAACATTCCCAACCACTGGATACGGACTCGCTCACAATCTGCACCCTGCATTGCAAGTCAAAGTGCGCGACGCGTTCTTTACCTTCGATTGGAAGGGCACCAAACTCGAAAAAGAGTTTGAAAAAAGTGGTGAAGCAAAGTTCATTTCAATCACCTTCAAAAACGATTGGGATGTTATTCGTAAGATCGACGCCGCCAATGGCGTGACGTACAACTGCAGATAATCTCTCCACCAGGCCACCGAGTTATGCTCGGTGGCCATTTTGGATCGCGTTATGTTACATCTCGAGTCGGTAAGTAAAACGTACGATACGGGCGACACAGCCTTGCGCAATATTTCGCTGCGTATCGAAAAAGGCCAAGTCGTCGGGCTTATTGGACCGTCAGGTGCCGGAAAATCGACCTTGATTCGCTGCATTAATCGACTGGTTGAGCCCTCTCAAGGGCAAATCTTACTGAACAACGTCGATCTCGTTCGCCTCGACAATCACCAATTACGCCTGCAACGGCGGCGTATCGGCATGATTTTCCAAGAGTACGCCTTAGTTGAAAGACTAACAGTAATGGAGAATGTGCTGTCCGGCCGACTCGGTTATCTGCCATTTTGGCGCAGCTATCTTCGCCGCTTTCCAAAAGCAGATATCGAAAACGCCTATCGCCTACTCGACCGCGTTGGGCTGTTGGATCAGGCGAATAAAGCGGCCCGGCGAAATATCCGGCGGTATGAAGCAACGCGTCGGTATTGCGCGGGCGCTTGCGCAAAATCCTGATTTGCTCCTAGTTGATGAACCAACAGCCAGCCTGGATCCGAAAACGAGCCGACAAATCATGAGGCTCATCGTTGAAATCTGCAGCGAGCGGAACCTCCCCGCCATTATCAACATTCACGATGTGCCATTAGCCATTCAGTTTATGCAGCGAATCATTGGTCTGCGCGGCGGTGAAATTGTTTTTGATGGCGCGCCAGCTGAACTAAACGACACGGTCTTAACGACCATATACGGTGCTGAAGACTGGACCAATATGCAGCGTGATCACGCAGATGATCTCGAAAGCGAGGCCGAGGCATCACTCTCTCTGGATGCATTACGGTCATGAATGCCTATCCCGATCGTTGGCGAAAACCACCTCAAATCCTGACAGATAATACCTGGCGGCCGATTATTTGGTCTTTGGCGGCGGTGTACCTCATCTTTGCAATTGGTGGTTTAGAGGTCAATTGGACACGTGTATCAGAGGGCCTCGAGCGCGGATGGCGTTTCGTACAAGGTTTTCTCTCTCCAGATTTCAGCAGTCGATGGACAGACATTTCCATAGGTCTGGTCGAGAGCCTGACCATGACCCTAACCTCAACCATTGTTGGAATTTTAATCAGTGTGCCCATCGGGATCGGGGCCGCGCGAAACCTCGCTCCCCGTTGGCTCTACATGTTCTGTCGGGGCATCATTGCTGTTTCACGATCTCTGCAGGAGATCATTATTGCGATATTTTTCGTTGCCTTGTTTGGATTTGGCCCATTTGCGGGTTTCTTAACGTTATCGTTTGCGACCATTGGATTCCTCTCAAAGCTCTTGGCTGAAGACATTGAAGATATCGATGAGTCGCAGGTGGAATCGATCCGCGCGACCGGCGCCGGCTTTTGGCAAATTGTGAACTATGCCGTGCAACCACAGGTCATGCCCCGACTGGTTGGTCTCTCACTCTACCGCCTAGATATTAATTTCCGTGAAAGCTCCGTGATCGGAATTGTGGGTGCAGGCGGTATCGGAGCCACCTTGAATACTGCAATTGATCGCTATGAATACGACAGTGCTGGAGCGGTTTTGATTATTATTATCCTGATTGTCCTCGCTGTTGAGTACAGCTCAAGCATCATCAGAGGACGGTTACAATAATGTCGGCTACTCCATCTGTCTGGGCGTATCGCACATCACGTCAGCGTCTCACTGTTTGGTTTGGGTGGCTCCTGACTGTTGCTCTGTTTGTCTGGTGCTGGAACCTCATGACGGCAGATACCATGTGGGTTTTCGTTTTGGATGCGCCAACTCAGGCTGCCGATCTCGGAAGCCGCATGATCCCTCCGCGTTGGTCGTATTTGCCAGAACTTATGCAACCGCTATGGGACACGATCAACATCGCCACTCTTGGGACACTGGGTGGTGTCATTTTGGCGGTGCCTGTGGCGTTTTTAGCAGCAAACAATACGACGCCCTCGCGATGGTTGGTTCGCCCAATCGCATTAAGCATTATTGTCGCGTCACGCTCGATTAACTCTCTGATTTGGGCGCTCTTACTCGTATCGATTATTGGCCCTGGATTGCTTGCTGGGATTATTGCCATAGCGCTCCGTTCGATCGGATTCATTGGCAAATTACTCTATGAAGCCATTGAAGAGATTGACCAAAAGCAAGTAGAGGCTGTTACCGCAACGGGCGCAAGCCGGTTGCAAACGATCCACTACGGGATCGTTCCGCAGATCGCACCCGCATTTTTCGGAATCACGGTGTTTCGTTGGGATATCAACATCCGAGAGAGCACAATTCTTGGGCTTGTCGGTGCTGGAGGTATCGGCTTGAAGTTACAATCATCGTTGAACGTTCTTGCGTGGCCACAGGTCACCGTCATTCTTTTACTGATTTTACTGACAGTCATCGCCAGTGAATGGGTGTCCGCAAAAGTGCGTTCAGCGATCAGCTAGGCGCATCCACGACTTGTGTCTCGAGAAGCAATCGATCCTCACGCAAGTTATGCCAATGCGTCCAGGCGCGATCCAACAGCCAAAACCACACACCATTCAGTAAGGGCGCAACAACACCCACTTGGCTAGCTTCTCGAAACGTTGCCTCTGTGAGCATCAAAACAGTAGTCACGTCGATCACATAGTGACCTGCTGTAAAGATGACAGCCCTCGCGGTTGTAGCCGCGGTAGAAATCTCATATAGCTTCATGACGACACTCCAATAGGTACAGACATGTGTTGTTAGTTTGTCTCTTTACTATGGATTTCAACAATGTGAAAGCCTATATCTATTGAATTATTAAATGGATCAGTTACGCCTTTGCTATCAATCACCCTCTGACTCGGGGATCAGAGTCCTCTATTGCACTGAATTCAATATCAGTCTTGGCAGAACGCATCCCGAATTTTCGCAAGGTCGCCATTCATCCCCTGGTACAAATCATTGAGTTTTTCAGAATTGGTATAGCCACCCTGCGGATTGATTTGAAACCATCCGAAAACAGTGCCGTTCTCATCCGTCATCATCGGACCTGAGCTCGAACCGGACCACGGACTCTTGGACGAAAGGGGACTTCCATAGAGACCATTGGGGTTCCAAATGCTCTTGGGGTCGCTCGGATTTCCATACCGACCATCGGTATTGCAGACAGAGTCGCGGACGGTGGCAATACAATCCAAACATCCAATGAACACGCCATCGGAATACAGGAGAAGTTTTCCCTGCACCATGGACGAGAGAAAAAACAAAATTAGGCCGATTATTTGTTTCATTTGGCTGTTTCCTCGGAAACAGCTTATTCCACAGTCACTGACTTTGCGAGATTACGCGGTTGGTCTACGTCTGTTCCCCTGAGGACGGCAACATGATAAGAGAGCATTTGTAGCGGCACTGTGAACACGATGGGCGCAATCAATGGATGCGTCGCAGGCATCACACACTGGGTAATCTCGTCTGCCGAATCATCAACCACAGCAAAATCCGTGAAGACAATGAGCTCGCCGCCCCGCGCCTTGACTTCAGACAGATTCGATCTCAGCTTCTCGACCAATTGATCGTTGGGGGCCACGGCGACTACGGGCATGTCTTCATCAACCAATGCCAAAGGACCGTGTTTTAACTCACCCGCAGGATAGGCCTCTGCATGGATATATGAGAGCTCTTTCAGCTTAAGCGCCCCCTCCATCGTACTGGGATTCATATCGAGCGTCACAAAATAACGTGTGTGGTGTTTATCAGCAAACCGTGTCGCCAAATTTTCCACTTCGCTTTCAATCGCAAGCGTTCTCTCAATCAACTGCGGCAATGTATGCAGTGCATGTACGAGATCACGCTCGTCAAACCCGGGGGTTGGTTTAAGTTTCGCTATCAGTCCCGCGAGCATCAACAAAACGGTCAGTTGCGTGGTGAACGCCTTGGTGCTGGCAACGCCGATTTCTGGGCCGGCCTCGGTCATGAACGCCAAATCTGTTTCTCGAACGAGACTCGATGTGGCCACGTTGCAGATCGCCATCGTGGCCAAAACCTGCTCGCGGTCCAAATGGCGAAGCGCCGCGAGAACATCGGCCGTCTCACCCGATTGACTAATCGCAATCCAAAGGGTTTGGGGAAGTGTCACGACCTTTCGGTAGCGGTATTCACTAGCAATCTCAACCTGACACGGAATTCCAGCCAGACTCTCGATCCAATATTTCGCGACCAATCCTGCATGATAACTGGTTCCACAAGCGACTATTTGAACTGCGCGCGCGTCAACCAACAACGCGTCGCCCGTGGGACCAAGAACTCCGGATAGGAGTGCATCTTTTCCCAAGCGCCCAGCCAAAGTCGCCCGGATGGCTTCCGGCTGTTCATGAATTTCTTTCGCCATAAAGTGACGATATTTGCCCTTGGTCACGGCATCGTGCGCGCCATGGGCCTGAATAACGGGGCGCTCAACCGGCGCATGATTGGCATCAAAAATTTGGTAACCGGAACAGGTGATTCGAGCCGAGTCACCCTCCTCAAAATAGACAAACCGGTCAGTGACATGCAATAACGCAAGCTGATCGGAGCCGATGAAATGTTCACCATGGCCCACTCCGAGAACTAATGGGCTTCCCTGACGCGCGACCCATAGAACCCCTGGAGTCTCAGCATCGAGGATCGCGAGCGCATAAGCTCCAGCTAACTGGCCCAAGACAGCCTTTACCGTGGCGTCAAAATCACCGGCATGCGCCTGAGCTTCGTGAGCAAGCAAGTGGGCGACAGTTTCAGTATCTGTTTGTGATTGGAATACATACCCGTGTGCTTCAAGTTGTGCTCGAAGCGCCTGATAATTCTCAATGATACCGTTGTGTACGACTGAAAACCGTCCAGATTGATGAGGGTGTGCATT
>JAGYIK010000032.1 GCA_018402605.1 Litorivicinus sp.
CCCGATAACTGGATCGCACCATAGGTCCGGAAACAACCTCGAGGAAGCCGCGCTCCAGACCCCATTGGCGGTAGGTTTCGAATTCGTCAGGCGTGACATATCGTGCAATCGGCAGGTGGTTGACCGTCGGCCGCAGATATTGCCCAAAGGTCAGGATGTCAACGCCATGTGCGCGGCAATCATCCATGGCCTGTTGGATCTCATCATCGGTCTCACCAAGACCCAGCATCAGGCTGGTTTTGGTCAGTACGTCAGGGCGGTGGGCTTTGCCGTGCGCCAAGACATCCAGTGTCTGTTGATAGCTTGCTCGTGGATCACGAACCGGGTGCGTGAGTCGTTCGACGGTTTCGACATTTTGAGCAAAGACCTCGAGACCCGAGTCGACCAGCGTCTCCACATCGCGAAGCACGCCTTGGAAATCCGGTGTCAGCGCTTCAACCGCAGTATCTGGGCATCGTGCCTTGATGGCTCTGACGGTTGCTGCGAAATGCGCTGCACCACCGTCATCGAGGTCATCTCGATTGACACTCGTCAGCACCACATATTTAAGGCCCATAAGTGCGACCGATTCCGCGGTGTTCTTCGGTTCTTCAAGATCTAACCAACCCTTGGGATTGCCGGTATCGACGGCGCAAAAACGACACGCACGCGTACACACCGAGCCCATCAGCATGATGGTGGCGGTACCGGCGCTCCAACACTCACCGATATTTGGGCACATGGCCTCTTCGCAGACCGTGGAAAGTCGATGCGAGCGGACGATCTTTTTGACGTCTTGATACCCCTCGCCACCCGGGCTGACAAACTTCAGCCAGCGCGGCTTATCACCACGCGGAGCAGCCTCATCGGTCCGGCGTTTCTGGCCATTTTTGATGGCAGTGACGCCAACGCCATTGACGATTTTGTCACCACTTTTGGCGCGGGGTTTGGTCTCGTTCATGCTACTTCCGTCGTCTCTGCGTACTCCGACACTGGAGGACAGCTACAGACAAGATTGCGGTCGCCGAAGACATTGTCAATCCGCCCAACCGGTGGCCAGTAGCGATCGGTCTTTAATGCGGCCACAGGGAAAGCGGCCTGGGTGCGACTAAATGGTCGCTCCCAAACCTCTTGTGTGACGGCTTCCACGGTGTAGGGCGCGTGCCGCAACACCGAATCATCTGCAGAAACACGGCCGGCTTCGATCTCGGCGATTTCAGCGCGGATCGCAATCATGGCATCACAGAATCGATCGAGTTCGGCGAGCGATTCACTTTCGGTCGGTTCAATCATCATGGTGCCAGCAACAGGCCAGCTCATGGTCGGTGCATGGAACCCATAATCGATGAGGCGCTTGGCGATGTCGTCAACAGTCACACCGACTGCGTCCTTCACCACGCGCGTATCTAAAATGCACTCATGTGCAACGAAGCCACGTGCATCGGTATAGAGCACTGGGAAGGCATCTTTGACACGTTTTGCGATGTAGTTCGCGGCTAAAATTGCATTTTCAGTGGCCTGTGTCAGGCCATCGGGGCCCATCATGCGGATATACATCCAAGAAATCGGCAAAATCATCGCCGACCCAAATGGGGCCGCTGAGACTGGACCTACAGGTGCATCGGGGTCCAGCAGAGGGTGACTTGGCATGTAGGGCAGTAAATGTTCCGCCACGCCAATCGGTCCAACCCCAGGGCCACCGCCGCCGTGCGGGATGCAGAAGGTTTTATGCAGATTCAAATGCGACACATCGGAGCCAATGATCCCCGGGCTTGTGAGACCGACCTGTGCGTTGAGGTTGGCGCCATCGAGATAGATCTGGCCACCGTGCTGATGCACGAGATCACAGGCGGCCTGCACTTCTGTTTCAAATACCCCATGTGTTGATGGGTAGGTGATCATGAGGCACGAGAGGCGATCACTGTATTGCTCGACTTTGGCAGCGAGATCGGCCATGTCGATATTGCCTTGGCTGTCACACTGAATCACCACCACGTCGAGGCCGACCATCTGTGCACTGGCAGGGTTGGTGCCATGCGCAGATGATGGGACCAAACAGATGGTGCGATGGGTATCGCCACGGGCGATGTGGTATCCCTGAATGGCCAATAAGCCGGCATATTCACCTTGCGCCCCCGAATTCGGCTGCAATGAGATGCCGGCATAGTCTGTGATTTCCGAGAGCCACTCAGACAGTTGCGCCATCATTTCCGTATACCCTGCGCGCTGATCGGCAGGTGAGAATGGATGGATGTTCGCAAATTCAGGCCAGGTAACAGGTGTCATCTCGGCTGCTGCATTCACCTCTCATGGTGCATGAGCGAGTGGACCATGGCTCGATCGAGTGCGAGATCGCGATCGGAGAGCTTTCTGAGATACCGCATCATCTCGGTTTCAGAGTGATACCGGTTGAATGCTTCTTGCGTCATGAATGGCGTCTTGCGGACTAAGCCTGCGGGCAATCCAGTTTCCCGGCGATCCGTTAAGTTGACCTTAAATACCGATGCTAATGCCTCAAGTTCGGCCTCTGTTGAGGCTTCGTCCAGTGACAAACCGATGGTGTGGGGATCGGCCACAAAGAGGTTCAATCCGGCAGTCAGTGCGTGTTGCCGAATGCTTTCTACATCGTCCACCGTCACTGAGAGAGTATCGAAGAAGCTTGGGTTGACCGCATAGCCTTTTTCAACCAGCGCGGCATGCAAACGCCCCGCCATCGCATGGATGCGGTGGGCAATGGCGGTGAGGCCTTTCGGTCCATGATAGCAGGCATAGAATCCAGCGATGTTGGCCAATAAGACCTGTGCGGTGCAGATATTACTGGTGGCCTTCTCGCGACGGATGTGTTGTTCACGCGTTTGCAGGGTCAGCCGAAACGCAGGGCGCCCCTCTGAATCGATTGACTGGCCGACTAAGCGACCTGGGATTGAACGCTTCAAGGGGTCTGAGACTGCAAAAAATGCAGCATGCGGACCACCATTGCCCATCGGCACACCAAACCGTTGGGTTGAGCCAAGACAAATGTCCGCACCGAGATGCCCTGGCGCTTCCAGACGGGTCAGACTCAAGATATCGGCTGCCACGATGGTGAGAATTTTGGCTGCTTTGGCCTGCTCGATTAATGGACGTAAATCGACGACTGAACCGTCGCGGCCGGTGTATTGCACCAGCAGTCCAAACGCGTCTTCAAATGCAGGTGGGTGGTGTGGGTCGAAGGTGACCACCTCATAGCCAAGCGGCTGTGCGCGCGTCTCGACCACCGCACGGGTCTGACTGAACAGATTATCGGCCACATAGAAGCGCTTGCTTTTGCTTTTCGAGGATCGTTCACACAATGTCATGGCTTCGGCAGCCGCTGTGGCTTCATCGAGAAGCGACGCATTGGCGACAGTCAGTCCGGTCAGTTCAACCACCATGGTTTGATAGTTGAATAGCGCTTCCAAGCGTCCTTGGGAGATTTCGGGTTGGTAGGGCGTGTAGGCCGTGTACCAGGCTGGGTTTTCCAGCACATTGCGCTGAATCACTAACGGCGTCAGTGTGTGGTAATACCCCTGACCGATCAGTGTCCGGACAACCGTGTTCTTGTTTGCGATCGTCTTCAGTAATGCCAAAGCATCGGACTCTGAGAGCGCTTTAGGAAGTGACATTTCGCGCCGTTTTCGGATGTTCTCCGGCACAATGGCATCTGATAACTCGGTCATGGACCGAAGCCCCAACGTGTTCAACATGTGCTGTTGATCACCCTCAGACAACCCGATGTGGCGATTGCGAAACGTCATTTCCTGGCTCACAGATAATCCTCTTAGAGTTCTTCTTGAATGAAGTGCTGGTAGGCCGCTTCGTCGAATAAATCATCCAACTCACTTGGATCATCGAGACGCATGCGGAAAAACCAACCGTCATTTTCCGGATCTTGATTGACCAATTCAGGGCGCTCTGAGAGCTCCTGATTCGATTCAATGATGGTCCCGGTCACCGGTGCATAGATGTCACTGGCAGCCTTGACCGATTCAACGACCGCGACTTCAGCGCCTTGATCGCAGGCCGAATCGGCCTCGGGGAGGTCAACAAAGACCACATCGCCCAATTGTTCTTGGGCATAAAATGTGATTCCGACGGTGGCAATATCGCCCTCGATACGGATCCACTCGTGTTCACGTGTGTATTTAGTTGTCATAACAGAGTCCTTTTTGGTTAAAGCGCACGCAGATAACGCTGTTGTACAAAGATGGGGTCGCATACCTCACAGGGCAGTGCTTTGCCACGCACTTCGGCAATCAGTGCAGTACCGATTGTACTGACATTTTGTGACACATACCCCATGGCAACGGGTCCTTCACAGGTCGGGCCAAAGCCCCCTGAGGTCACCTCACCGATCACTTCGCCGGCTTCTGTTTTCAAGACCGTGTGATCGCGAAGTGGTGTGCGGCCATCGAGTGGACGAATTCCAACCCGCTTTCTTGCTGCACCCTCCTTGAGCTCTGCTTGGATGACGCTGTCGCCCAAGAATCCACCCGCATCACGGCGGCGCTTTTGAATCGACCACACGAGGTCGGCTTCGACCGGCGTGGTTTCGGTAGTGAGATCCGAACCATAGAGACAGAGCCCGGTTTCCAGACGCAATGAATTCCTCGCACCAAGACCGACCCAGGTGCACTCAGGTTGCTCTGTTAACAGGCGGGCGATGGTTTCCGCATGGGCGTTGGCGACGGAGATTTCATAGCCGTCCTCGCCTGTTTAGCCACAGCACGACAGAACCAAGTCGATGCCCGCATATTGGCAGTGCAGTGCACGCATAAATAGAAGGCTCGCTGCCTCCGGAATCAAACGCGTCAGCATCGCACGCGCTTTTGGGCCCTGCACCGCGATTAAATTGTGTTGATTTTGATAGGTCATGGTGATGGATTCGGGCAAATGGGCGCGAAGATGGGCCATATCCGCATGCTTACAGGCGCCATTGACCACCAAACCCCAGAGATCGGTATCCCATCGGGTCAGCATCAGATCATCGAGAATGCCCCCGTTGTCGAGCGTGAGCTGTGAATAGCGAATCTGCCCTGGCTGCATCTCGTGTAACGCCGCAGGCACCAGTCGCTCGAGGGCATCTGTCGCCGATGGTCCCGAGACCGTGAATTGCCCCATATGTGAGACGTCGAAAAGACCCACTGCATCGCGTGTGTGCAGGTGCTCACCTTTGACGCCCAGTGGATATTGAATGGGCATACGATAGCCGGCAAAGGGTGCGAATTTTGCGCCCAATTCGGTATGGAAGGCCTCCAGATGGAGTGGGTATAGATCGGTCATGCGGACTCCTCGCGTGTCGCGTTGCATGACCCATCTGTCATTGACCTGAGAGATTCGTGCGAGGCACTTACTCCTTCGGTGAGCCGCGTGGCTGCTTTCCAGATTCGATCGTTTCGGCTGCGGTCCGGGTGCCTGAGAGTTTCCGGGTCGGTTGCTCCTTCGGCGGCGGGTTCGCGCTCTCCCTCAGCGAAATGCCAATATGGTGTTTCCACCTTGGCGATCGAAAGCGTAGTATGTGCAACTCCCTCCGGGCATGCAATGAAGGATCTCCAGATGTACGCAAAGACCTCGACTATTTCTGAATATGATCAGGAACTTTATGAAGCCATGGCGCAAGAAACCGTGCGTCAAGAAGATCATATCGAGCTCATTGCGTCAGAAAACTACGCCAGTCCGCGTGTGCTTGAGGCACAGGGGTCCGTGCTGACCAATAAATATGCTGAAGGCTACCCAGGTAAACGGTATTACGGTGGATGCGAGTATGTGGATGTTGTTGAGCAGTTGGCGATCGATCGAGCCAAAGCGCTGTTCGGTGCAGCCTATGCCAACGTGCAGCCGCATGCCGGCTCACAAGCCAATGCAACAGCCTATCTGGCGCTTCTCAATGGCGGAGACACAATCTTGGGTATGTCCCTAGCGGACGGTGGCCACCTGACGCACGGTGCATCGGTCAACTTTCCGGAAAAATGTATCACGCAGTGCAGTATGGCATCGATGCCGATGGGTATATGGATTACAACCAAATCTCCCGATTTGGCTGAGCAACACAAACCAAAGCTCTTGCTGGGTGGATTCTCGGCCTACTCTCGGATTGTCGACTGGGCCAAAGATGCATTGAAATCGCAGACAACGTGGGTGCCTATTTCCTCGTGGATATGGCGCACATTGCAGGCCTTGTGGCGGCCGGCGTCTATCCATCACCCATCCCGCATGCGTGTGGTGACCACGACGACACACAAAACGCTGCGCGGTCGCGCTCGGGTTTGATTCTGTCAGGCCATGACGACGAAACCTTGCACAAGAAGTTCAACAGCGCCGTTTTCCCGGGTATGCAAGGTGGTCCACTGATGCATGCGATCGCGGGCAAAGCGGTCGCCTTTAAAGAAGCAATGGAACCCAGTTTTAAAATCTACCAAGAGCAGGTCGTTAAAAATGCGAAAACGATGGCGGCCGTCTTTATCGAGCGGGGTTACAAGATTGTCTCCGGCGGAACCGATAACCACTTGATGCTGGTCGATCTGGTCGCGCAAGGGATCACCGGCAAAGCGGCAGACGCAGCACTGGGTGACAGCCACATCACGGTTAACAAAAATGCCGTCCCGAATGACCCGCAATCGCCTTTTGTGACCTCAGGGATTCGGATTGGAACACCTGCGGTGACCACGCGTGGCTTTGTTGAGAGCGATTGTCGCGAGCTTGCACATCTGATCGGTGATGTCTTAGATCACTTGGATGATGAAACGGTGAAAGATCGTGTGCGGAGCCAAGTTAAAGCGATGTGTGATCGTTTGCCTGTGTACCGTTAAGCATCGCGTCCAGTCGGCGGTCTTTGGCTTCCCAAAGGCCGTTCATCCACCCCCGAAATGCTTTCAGTTCGGCGAGTGATTCGGGTGTCTTTTCTAATTCTTTTGGCAGCGTGATCCGCTCGGAGTGAATATGCACCTCTGGAATCTGTCCTGAGAGCAAGCGCCAGACACTCAACTGAGCGCCCGGGTAGGCGAGCGTCACGTCATAGATCCCATCGAGGCGATCGCGAAGACAATCGAGTGCCAACTGTGGTCCGCCGACCTTGGGTTTCAGAAGATGCGTAAAGGGCGAACGGTTTTTGGCGTGCTTTTCTTCCGAGAAGCGCGTGCCCTCGGCGTAGTTCACAACCACGCAGGGCATATTTGGATTACGGCTTAAGACCCGGTGCGCATAATCAAAATCACGGTTTTTGAGCTCGGGCCGGTCTTTGATGTCGTCTGCGGTGTAGCGTCGCATGATGGGAAAGTCGAGTGTCCACGCGCAAATGCCAATGACAGGCACATAAATCAGTTCCCACTTCATAAAAAACCGCGGCAACGTGGTGCCTTTGCCCAACAAGAACATCACCGCCATGATGTCGATCCAGCTGCGGTGGTTGGCCAGAATGAGATGCGTGCCCTTGGGATCTGGGGTGTCACCGGTGAGGATCCAGCGGGTTGGCAGGGTACCGAGCAGCCAGCGCATAAAATCGCCCCAGAGGCCAGCAATCCAGGCTGCAGCGCGGTAGCCTGTGGCTTCTGTGGCCGGAAGCAGCTTCAACGGGGACACCAGTAAGATAAAGAAGCCGCCGACAAATGTTGCGACCGCGAGAAAAAAAATGCGTAAACTACCAATCATTCATTTAGCCAAAGTGTCTTTGCGCACATAGATTAGCGTGATTAGGCTCAGCCTTCCTTAATACATTGGAAATTGCATGTTCGACGCCGTCATTGTAGAACCCCAAAGGCCTGCCGACAGTGCCGTGATTTGGTTGCACGGACTGGGCGCCAGCGGCCATGATTTTGAACCGGCGATTCCACTGTTGGGTCTGAATACAGCGACCCGCTTTATCTTTCCGCACGCCCCTCAAATCCCAGTGACAGTCAACGGTGGCATGGTGATGCCTGCGTGGTATGACATCGAGCATATGGACATTGAGCGGACTATCGATGTCGCTGGAATTCAGCAATCGGCAGATTTGGTGGATCACATCATCACAGCACAACTGGCTGATGGCATCCCGGCATCGCGCATTCTGCTGGTTGGCTTTAGCCAAGGTGGTGCGGTCGCTCTCTATGCGGGCGTGCGAAGTCAGGAACCTTTAGCCGGGATTTTGGCGCTGTCCACCTATTGGGTTGGCGCACAAGACCCCACGCTCGAGCCGGGGCGCACACCGGCTGAGCTGTCAATTGAAGTACATCATGGGACCTTGGATCCTGTGGTGCCTTATGCACTGGGTGAGCAGGCGGTTGAATCACTTCAAGCGCTTGGCTACCCGGTCACTTTTCAGGCGTTTGCCATGCCACACAGTGTGGTGCCTGAGCAATTACGGGCCATCGGACATTGGATGGCATCGCATTTGACATCCGATTCCCCAACAAGGAGCAAGGAATGAAACAACCTGTACGCGTTGCTGTGACGGGTGCCGCTGGCGCCATCAGCTACACCATTTTATTTAAAATCGCCGCAGGCGAATTACTCGGCAAGGACCAGCCCATCATCCTGCAATTGGTGGAGATTCCGCCTGCGATGACAGCACTGAATGGCGTTGTGATGGAATTGATCGACTGCGCGTATCCGCTACTTGCTGGGATTACGACGCATGACAATCCAGCCGACGGCTTCAAAGATGCCGATGTGGCGTTTTTAATTGGCGCGCGTCCACGGGGTCCAGGAATGGAGCGTGCGGATCTGTTGAAAGAAAACGCCAAGATCTTCTCTGTGCAGGGCAAGGCGCTGAACGATCATGCATCGAAGAATGTGCGGGTTTTGGTTGTCGGTAACCCGGCCAATACCAACGCGTTAATTGCTGCGCGCAACGCGCCGGATTTGGATCCACGTCAGTTCACTGCGATGACCCGTCTGGATCACAACCGTGCCGTTGGCATTTTGGCGCATCATCTGGGTGCACAGCCCACAGATGTGGAGAACGCGATCATTTGGGGTAATCACTCACCCACGCAATATCCGGATCTACACAAGGCAACGGTCAAAGGTCAACCCGCACTCGATCAAATCGATCGCAGCTGGTACGAGACCGACTACATTCCGACTGTTGCCAAGCGTGGTGCCGCGATTATTGATGCACGCGGTGCGTCGTCTGCGGCCTCTGCGGCACAGGCGGCGATTGACCACATGCGGGACTGGATGCTGGGTACAAACGGAAAAATGGTCTCCATGGCGGTGCCTGCGGATGGCTCATACGGTATTGCTCCAGGTGTGATTTACTCCTACCCAGTGGTCTGTACAGGTGGTGATTACAAGGTCGTTCAAGGCATCGCGGTCAGCGACTTCTCGCGCGGCAAAATGGATGACACCAACGCGGAACTGATCGGCGAGCGCGATGCGATCTCTGATTTGTTGCCCTCAGAAACGGAAGCGAAACTCAATGGGGTCTCGCATCCAACTGCGTAATCGGCGACGATAAGCGAAAGGGGGCGGTGCCCCCGATCGTTTGGAGCAGTCGTCTATGAATACCCAGCGTGTCTGGTTCGCTTTTTTTATTGTTCTCGCGTTGACGATGAACTTCAGTTTCTTTGTCGGTGAAATCGACAATCCAGATCATCATCACCCCTACGAATTCTTTTTCGCCTTGATCGTCTCACTGATTGCCACAGTCCTGAAGATTGGTGATCGCTCGCATGTGGGCGCGGTCTTATTGGCCACCAGTTTGGTCGCAGATGTGCAATTGATCATTGGTGCGGTGATCTGGGGTTACGCGGCGCAGAACGGGACGGCAATCGAGCCCAGTGTGATGGCGAGCGTGGTGTCATTGGCCGGTGGGGCGATGGTGGCGAACATCATCAGTGTGGTATTGCTCTTGGCTGAGACGATTCAGATTAAACGCTGATGGCTGGGTTCTCCCGCGCTCGACCAGCCGTTCGCGGAGCGGCGATGTGGCTCGTGTTATTAGAGTTACGCGCCCCTTTGATCACGCTCATCCTGGCGTATGCGGTGAGCTGTTTTGGATTGGTATTGATTCCCGGTGAGACCGATACCGGTGAGCTGTACCACTTAAGCTTTCTGCAAGCGTTCTACATCCTGAGCTACACCGCGACCACCATTGGCTTTGGTGAGATTCCCTATGCATTTACCGACACGCAGCGGTTGTGGATGCTGGTGGTGATCTACTCCACTGTGATCGCCTGGCTGTATGCGATTGGATCTGTTCTCACGGTATTCACGGATCCGGAGTTCCGTAAGCTGCGTCGGCATCAAAAAACAGTCTCCCGTGTCCGCTCAAATCGGTCTCCGTTTTGGATCGTCTGCGGATATGGCGGTGCGGGTAGCCAGTTGGTGCGTTTTTTAGACACCACGGCGATGCGCTGTGTTGTGATCGATGCCGAAAAGGCGCGTGTCGATAGCGGTCGGTTAACGAGTCTGAGCTATGAGTTGGACGTGTTGCTTGGGGATGCGACAGACCCAAATATGCTGGTGGATGCGGGTGTGCAACATCCACTATGCCAAGGCGTCGCGGTCCTCACGGATTCCGATCAGGTGAATTTGACGGTCGCCACCAATGCCAAGATCTTGGCCCCGCGTGTCCCCGTTTTTGCGCGCTCGGCGTCGGATTCAAATACCCGAAATCTGCGTAGTTTTGATACCGATGTGGTTGTGGATGTGGAGCGAACGGCAGCGCGTGCCATTGGCCAGTTGATTCGGCGACCCAAAGCCTATGCGCTCTATCATGAGTTGGTTGACCCGGATTTGAATCGGATTGAGTCCCTGGTCATCCCGGATAGCGGCCACTGGATTGTTTGCGCATCGGGTCGGTTTGCTCAGCTTGTGATCGATGTATTGCGCCGTGAAGAGATCGCCTTCGTGTTGGTGAATACGCATCAACCCGATCCTGCATCCAACATCGACTGGGTCGAGGGTCTTGGGACTGAGGCCTCGACGCTTCGGAAAGCCCGGATCAGTGAAGCGTCCGGCATCATCGCGGCCACCACCCATGACGGCGACAATCTCTCGATCTTGCTGACGGCGAAAACTGAGAATTCGCATTTGGTCACGGTCGCGCGTCGGAACCGGCCTGCCAGTGAGCCGGTCTTCCGTCATGGTGGATTCTCTATTGTGCTTCGCGAGGGTCGGATGCTGGCGCAAGAAATGTTTGCGCGGATCCAGTCGCCCTTGTTGCACCAGTTTTTGGTGCAATTGGATCTGATGCCGGAGGCCTTGGTGTCGGGCTTGATCGAGCGACTCAATCGCCGATTGCCGCGTCTCGACGTTGAGCTTGATCATCATGTCGTTGAGCTTACCGAGTCCGGGGCGCCCGCAGTTGTTGAGATGTTAGACGGCAATGTCGCGCCGCGTGTCGGTGATCTCTTGGTGGATCCAGGTATTGGCCATGAGAGCTTGCCCGCGATTTGCTTGTTGCTGGTTCGGTTTAACGGCGACCTGGTGCCCTTCCCAGGGGAGAACTTACAGCTCTCTTACGGCGATGCGTTGTTGATGTGGGGCGAGCAGGGCATTAAGTCGCGGATGGATTGGTTACTTGGTCGACATGATGTGTTTTTAGATGTCCTCGAAGCACGAAGCGCTCGCGCGGTGTAAGCCAAAAAAAGCCCGAACGTCGCCGTCCGGGTTTTTCCTCACTCGAGCGGTTTAGAACTGCTCTTCTTCAGTCGACCCAGTCAATGCGGTGACGCTTGACTGTCCACCCTGGATGACGGTTGTGACGTCGTCGAAGTAGCCAGTACCCACTTCTTGCTGGTGCGCAACAAAGGTGTAACCGCGATCCGCTGCAGCAAACTCAGGCTCTTGAACCATTTCCACATAGTGCTTCATGCCTTCGCCGCGTGAAT